>NZ_CADEAU010000037.1 GCF_902825405.1 Micromonospora maritima
CCGACGCCGGCCGCTCCCGTCGCCGTCGCCCCCGCCACGGGCGCGCCGGCCACTGCCCCGCTCGACATGGGCCAGGGGACCCCGACGACGACCAAGCCCTCCGGGCTGGAGGCGGGCCGACTGCTCGCCCTCGCCCGCGCCGGCAAGGCGTCGCCTCCGCCCGCCGCGTAGCAGGCCATCTCACCGCGCTGGGCGCGCTCACGCACACCTTCCGAAAGGACTACGTCCCTCATGGACATCACCGTCCGTACCGAGACCTTCGGTGTCGAGGACCGGTCGTGGCTCGCGTCCGCGCACGGCACCACGGCCACCCGGACCATCACCATCGACCCCTCGCTCTTCACCGCCGGCACCCACTTCGCCGGCGGGAAGCTGCGCAGCGGCACCGTCCTGGCCCGCGTCACCGCGACCGGGCTCTACGGCCCCTACGACAACACCAAGTCGAACGGCCAGGAGGTCGCCGCCGGCCACCTCTTCACCTCGGTCCAGCTGCGCGCGACGACCGACCAGAAGGCCCCCGCCGCCCTGATGGAGCACGGCTTCATCCGCGAGTCGCGCCTGCCCTCGGGTCACGGCCTCGACGCCGCCGCCAAGACCGACCTGGCCGGCAAGTTCACCTACCGCTGAGGAGCGCCTGACCAATGATCGATCGCGATCTCGTGGAGCCGGCGGTCCTGACCGGCTTCGTGCGGAACCTGCCCGGTCCCGCCAACCTGACCCTGAACCGCTGGCTCCCGGACCGGACCATCGGCGACATCGAGGTGGCCTGGAACACGCTGTTCCGGACCAACCGTGCGGCGAAGTTCCGCGCGTTCGACGCCGAGACCCCGATCGGCCAGCGGGACTCGTTCGAGCGGCGTCGGGTCGCCATGCCGCCGCTGGGCCAGAAGACCGTCATCGGCGAGGAGGAGTACCTGCAGCTGGAGCGCGTGCGTTCCGGCGGCGACAACACCGCCCGCCTGATCGAGGCCGTCTACAACGACGCGGAGCTGAACCGCAACGCGATCCTGTTCCGCCAGGAGCTGAGCCGCGGGGACGTGCTGGTCGACGGCCGCTTCACGCTCCAGGGGGAGAACGGGCTGACCATCGAGGCGGACTTCGGCGTCGACCCGTCGCACCTGCCGACCGCGGCCACCGCGTGGACCGACTACGCCGCCTCCGACCCGCTGTCGGAGATGCGGGCCTGGGCGGACGTCTACACCGACGACGCCGGCGAGGCCCCCGCGTACGCGCTGACCTCGCGCACCGTCGTGGGTCACATGCTGCGCAACGAGACGCTGCGCAACATGGTCGGCAACGTCAACGGCGCCCCGCCGATCCTGACCCGCCAGCAGCTCAACGCCATCCTGGACGCCCACGACCTGCCGCAGATCGTGGAGTACAACACCCAGGTCGACGTCGACGGCACGGCCACCCGGCCGATCCCGCTGGACCGGATGATCTACCTCCCGCAGGACCCGGCCACGCTGGGCAACACCTACTGGGGCATCACCGCCGAGGGCCTGGCCCTCGCGTCGGGCCAGAACCCGGACCTGGTGTTCAGCGAGCTGCCGGGCCTGGTCGGCGTCGTCATGAAGGACGGCGACCCGGTGAGGACCTGGACCAAGGTCTCGGCGACCGGCATGCCGGTCATCACCGACCCGCGGCGGCTGCTGACCGCCAAGGTCTACTGAGCGGCGGGGTGGCGATGAGCAAGCTCGCCGCCTACGTCTACGTCGACGGGCAGCCCTACGGGCCCAACGACCCGCTGCCCGAGGCCGTCGCCCGGCGCATCACCAACCCGGCCGCCTGGGAGGGCGGGAAGGTGCCGGCCTCCGCGCCGGCCCCCGCCTCCAGCCCGGCCCGGATCCCGGCCCCGCCGCGATCCGGCCGGGGCTCCGGAGCGGACGCCTGGGAGGCGTTCGCGAAGGCCAGCGGCGTCGAGTTCGACGCCGACGCCACCCGAGACGAGATCATCGCCGCCTGCGAGCAGGCCGGCGTGATCGAGGTCGACGGGCAGTGAGACCCCGCACCACCAGGCCCTCGCCCTTCCCGGCGGGGGCCTGGTGGTGCATCCACCACCTGACCGAGCGGCCAAGGCGCCGCGGAGGGACCCATGGCTGAGACCGTCACCAACCGGGGCAAGGCCCGGGCCCTGCAGGCGCTGCTGGCCACGCTCGGCGCCAACGCCCAGATGATCGTCATCACGGGCACGCAGACCGGCGTCCACAACCCGGACATCAACACCGTCGCGGACCTGGACGCCGTGGCCAGCGTCAACATCCACGGCGAGCGCCTGTCGCTCTCCGGCGGGGCGGTCGCCGAGGACGACGCCGCGGACCGCGCCTCGCTCGACTACGCCAACCTCACCTACGCGGCAGCCCCCGGCGTCACCGCCCAGGGCGTCGCGCTGATCGACGGATCGGGCGCGAACGACTCCGCCCGCGACGTCCTGATCGTCTTCACCACCGGCTTCCCCGTGCCGATGGACGGCGGACTCAACGTCAACATCGCCGACCTGGTGCGCGCCAGCTGATAGCGGGAGGCTGCGGTGGCCGTCGCGTTCGTAGCTGCATCCTCTGGCACGAGCATCGCCGCCACCAGCGCCTCCTTCACCACGTCGTTGCCGGTCGGATGGGCTGCTGGCGACGTGGCGGTCCTGGTGGGCCATGTCTCGGCCACCAACCTGAGCATGACCACCCCCGTCGGATGGTCGCCGATCACCGGCATCACCAACCCCACCAACGAGGGCACCAACTCCCGCATCTACGCCTGGTACCGCGTCCTGCAGGCCGGCGATACAGCGCCCGTCATCACCAACAGCGGTTCGGTCACCGGCGGCTGGAGCATCGCGGCCTACCGAGGCGCGGATCAGGCGAACCCGATTGGTCAGGCAGCCGCCGCCGGCACCGCGGCGGTCGCCTCCCGGGCACTCCCGACGCTCACCGGTGTGGCAGCCGGCTCCGCGCTTCACGGCTTCGCCCACGCGCGGGTTGCCAGCGGAACGATCCCCTCAGGGCACGACTGGCCTGCGGCGTACACCGAGTCGATCGACGACTCCACCTCCCGCGTGACGACGAGCGCCAACGTCGCCATGTCGAGCGCCCGGCGCCTGGTCGGCGCGAGCGGCAGCTACGGCGGCGAGTCCGTGGCCGTGACCAACGCCGTCAGCGCGTCGCTGATCGCCGGCCTGGTCGAGATCCGTCCGGCCGTCACCGCTTCCACGGTGGCGCTGACGCCGGCCACGCTCACGCTGACCGCGCCGGCGGTGTCCCCGGCACCCCTCGCGGTGAGCGTCATGCTGACGCCGGCAGTGCTGACCCTGTCCGCGCTGGCGGTCTCGCCCGCCCCGCTGTCGGTGACCGTGACGCTGACGGCCGCCACTCTCGTGCTGACCGCGCCGGCCCTCGCGCCGGCGCCGCTCGCCGTGGCGGTCGCGCTGGCGCCGGCCACGATGGCACTTTCGGCGCAGGCACTCACGGTCAGCCCGCTGCCGGTGACGATCACCCTGACTCCGGCGAGCCTCGCCCTGTCGGCTGCGCCGGTGTCGCCGGCCGCCCGCCCCGTCACGGTGACGCTGGCTCCGGCGACGATCGCGCTGACCGCGCCGGCCGTCGCCCCCGACCCGCTGCCGGTCACCGTGACGCTGACCCCGGCGGCCCTGACGCTGTCGCCGGCGCCGGTCGCCGCGGGGCCGCCGCCGTCCACGGTGACGCTGACGTCGGCAATGATCGCCCTGATCGCTGTGCGGGTGATCGCGTTCCCGGCCACCGGCCCGGTGGACGTGACCCTGACCGTGGCCGAGCTGAGGCTGACCCCGGTCGCCCCGACGGTGACGCCGCGACCGGTGAACCGGACGCTGACGCCGGTCGCGCTGCGCCTGACCGCCATCCCGGTCAACCCGCAGCCGCTGCCAGTGACGGTGGCGCTGACCCCGGCCCTGATGCAGCTCGCCGCGCCGGCGGTCGTCCCCGTCGCGAAGTACGTCGTGCACCTCGCCCCGGCCCTCCTGCGCCTCGACGCGGCGCCGGTGCGGCTGGTCTTCCGTGCCGCCACGCACTCGGTGACCGTCCGGACCGCCGCGGCCCGGATCGCCGGCACCGGCCCGGTCGCCCGGGTGTCGGCCGGCGCCGCCCCCCAGACGAGCGTGAGGAGGACGGTGTGAGCGTTGTCGACGTCGGGGACGCCCTGGAGCTGACCTTCAGCACCACAGCGGGCGCCACGGTCACGGTGACGTGGATCAGCCCCGCCGGCGAACCGGTCCTGCAGAACACGCCGGTGCCCGAGTCGACCGAGGTTCCGGGCGCCTACTCCTACACCTTCGCGCCGGCCAGCGACGGCGTGTGGGAGGCGCGGTTCAGCGCCTCCGGCACGGTCAACGCGGTCGAGCGGTACTACGTGCGGGCCCGTTCGACGACGGGCCCGCCGCCGCTGGCCACCGTCGGCGAGGTCGCCGAGCTGTTCGGGACGATGACGCCGGCGCAGGAGGCGCTCACCGCAGCGCTGCTGCGCCGGGCGTCGGAGATGCTGCGGGCGCACTTCCCGGGCCTGGGTCAGCTGGTCGCCGACGGGGCGCTCGCCGCGGACGCGCCCGCGATGGCCGTGATCAACATGGTGCTGCGCGTGCTGCGCAACCCCAACGGTCTGCGCGCCGAGACCCGCGGTCCGTTCTCCACCACCTACGACACGACGGTGGCTGCCGGGCTGCTCGTGATCAGCGACTCCGAGATGGCGCTGCTGACAGCGCCGATCGACGACAGCTCCGCTCTGCCCGCCGGGACGGTCTTCGCCGAGCCCGGGCTCGCCCGGACGGTCTGGGGCGACAACCTCGCCTACCGACTGAGGGGCGACCGTGGCTGGCACTGACCAGATCACCGTCCAGGTGATCCGCCCGCCACGCAGGGACGGGTTCGGCGACCCGCTCCCCGGCAGCGGGGACACCTTCGAGATCCCGGGCTGCCTGTTCGCGCCCGGCCCCACCACCGAGGTCCTCGACGGGGCCAACCAGGTCCTGACCGACGGCGCCATCTACGCGCCCCCCGGCGCGCCGAGCACGGACGTCAAGGCCGGCGACAAGGTGCGCGTACGGGCGGACCTGTACGAGGTCGACGGCAAGCCCCAGGACTGGGGCAGCGCCGGCGTGGTGATTCTGCTGCGCCTGATCACCGGCTGAGGAGGCACCCATGACCCAGGTCCGCTTCAGCCACTTCGAACTCAACCGGAACACCATCAAGGCCATCGCGGTCGGGCCCGGCTGCACCACGCTGGTGACCCGGCACGCCGAGCTGGCCAAGGCCCACGCCGTCACCCTCGCCACCGCCCGGGTCGGCCGGTCGAACGAGTGGCGCCGCGACGGCGGGGTGCGCGGCAAGAAGGAGCGCGCCGGGCGCAAGCACTACGTCGACGCCTTCGAGGTCGACATCTCGATCGTGCACGGCATCACGCCTGAGTGGCCGTTGACCCGCGTCGCCGGCCGAGTGGCCAACACCGCGCGGCACGCGATCATCACCGAGTTCGGCCACACCGTGAAGAAGCGGCTCGGTGGCGAGCGGGAGATCCCCGGCCACTACGTCCTCACCGACACCATCAAGTGGCTGTGGAGCTTCGACACCTCCGCCTACCTCGACGAGCCCGGCGGCGATACCGGCTACGAGCCGCCCGAGGACGCCGACTTCGACGCGGGCATCGAACTCGACTTCGGGGACAGCTGATGGGCGTGCGCTTCCCCGACGTGCAGAAGACGCTCGCCGCCCTCCTGGAGCCCCTGGCGGGCGGGCCCGGGCACGCCGGCAGCGAGACGCCTGAGGACCTGCAGAACGTGCTGCCGTTCATCCGGATCATCCGCCGCCCCGGCGGGGTGAGCGACAACGTCAACGACTACGCCTTCGTCGACGTCGACGTCTTCGCCGCCCGCTACGACCTGGCCGAGCCCCTCGCCGAGGACGTCCGGCAGTTCCTGACCGGCCGGCCGCACGCCGTCGGCCCGGCCGTGCTGGACCGCATCACCTGCCCCGGCGGCCCCGCCGAGCGGCCCTGGGGCCCTGGTGTGCGCCGCTTCGGCGCCACCTACCGCGTCGTCTCGCGGCGCTACGCCACGAGCTAGCCCACACCGTTCCAGTCGCCCCGCTTGTCGGGGCTTTTTTCATGCCCCAACAGAAAGGGCTACGGCATGCCGTACTCCGCGCTCCGCGACAAGAAGCAGGAGCTGATCCGCAAGGCCCGCGACGGTTCGGTGTTCATCGCTCCGAAGTCCGCGGCCCTGCTCGCCTCGATCACCACCGGCTCGTCCGCCGACCTGGTGACCCTGCCGACCGACTGGAAGGACCTGGGGTGGATGTCCACCGCGGGCGCCACGTACGGCCGGACCACCGAGTCCTCGCAGGTCCAGTCGTTCGGCTCGACGGAGCCGACCCGTGAGGACATCACCCGGGACACGATCACCATGCAGGTGGTCGCCCAGGAGACGTCCCTGCTCACGCTGGGCCTCTACACGGGCATCGACACGACCAACCTCAAGGCCGCGTTCACGACCGGCGAGGTGCAGATCGAGAAGCCGAACCTGCCGAACCCGCGGTACTACCACGCGCTCGGCCTGTTCGTCGACCAGTCCTCGGACGGCGAGATCTACCTCGCCCGGTACATGCCGAACGCCCGCATCACGGAGTTCGGCGAGCAGCAGTACGGCGAGGGCGACGACCCGATCTCGTACCCGATGACCTTCACCGGCTTCGACGACTCCACCGCCGGCTTCAGCCACAAGTGGTTCTTCGGAGGACCCGGCTGGCTCGCCCTGCTCGACGCCATGGGCATCGACCAGGCCACCAGCTGATCCACGCGCACCGAGGGCGGCGGGGGCACTCCCTGTCGCCCTCGCCGTGCGCCTGTGACCGCCGGGGCGGCCCGCTGTGGGCTCGGGCCGCCCCGGCTTCCACCCAGCCCACGGCAAGCAGGAGGAGTCCGCGATGGCGAAGTCCGCCAACCCCATCAAGACCTTCACCAAGGACGGCAAGGAGCGCGCCGCGTACTCCCCGTCCGACGTCGTCGCCCTGCGCTTCGACGGCTGGGTGGAGAAGACCGAGCAGGCCAGCGCCCCGGCCAAGACGAACGGCGCCGCCTCCACCAAGCCCGACAGCAGCAACCAGAGCCGCTGACCCACCCCCACCACAGACTTCCATCGCGAAGGAGCCCACAGCTCATGAGCAACGACGAGCGCAACCCCGACACCCGGCCCGAGCCGCAGGAGCAGCCGGACGTCGCCCTGGACCTCGACGCCCTGGAGCGCGAGGACGCCAAGGCCCCGTTCACCTTCCGGCACGCCGGCAAGCGGTTCATGATGAGCGACCCGCAGGAGATCGACTGGCAGAAGCTGCTGGTCGCCCTGCGCGACCCGGTGTTCTTCATGAGCCTGGCGCTGCCGGCCGACGACCGCGACGAGTTCTTCGAGCTGGACCTGCCCGGCTGGAAGATGAACCGCCTCGTCGAGGCCTACAGCAAGCACTACGGCCTGCCGAGCCCGGGGGAAGCGCCCGGCTCGCCCTCCTGATCAAGAGGTACGGGCGAGCCATCGAGGCCGACCTCCCGCACCACTACCCGGGCTTCGACCTGGGCACCGAGTGGCGGGCCCGGCGCTGGCGCCGGCTGCTCAACTGGATCGACCGCCTGCCGCGCAACTCCCACTACGTCGACGCCATGAGCAACGACGAGGAGTGGGCGAAGCAGGTCCTCGCCAAGGACCCCACCGAGAAGCCGCCGCGCGTGCGGATGTCCGACTTCTCGCCGGAGGTCGAGCGGCTCACCGACCTGTGCGACCTGGTCATGGAGGCGATCCGCACCATGGCCGGCCTCAAGGGCGTCAAGCCCGGCCCGCCCCGGCCCATGCCCCGACCGGTCACCGCGCTGGAGCGCGCCCGCCGCCGCAAGCGCGAGCGCACGCACAAGTCCCTGGTGGCCCGCATGTTGCCGCACGAAGCCGCGAACGGGGCGGGCTCTCGCTGAGTCCGCCCCCGCCGGCGCCCTGACCGAAGGGGGTTCCGGTGGCGTACGAGATCGGCACCGCGTACATCCAGATCGTTCCCTCGTTCGACCACATCCAGCGCGAGCTGCGCAAGGGTGCGGAGAAGATCGCCAAGGACCTGGGCGAGGGTGTCGAGAAGGCCCTGCCGGACACCATGGCGCAGAGCGTCAAGGCGGGCATCAAGCGGGCCGAGAAGGTCGCCGAGCAGGACGGCCGGAAGATCGGCGAGGCCCTGGCGGCCAGCACCGGCGACGCGAGCAAGCAGGTCGAGAAGGCCACCGAGCAGACCGCGAAGGTGGCCGCGCGCAAGTACGTCGACTTCTTCGAGGAGGAGTTCCGCCGGCGCGCCGCCGCGGCGCACCTGCGTCTGCCGAAGCCGGTGCTCGACGGCCCGGCGATCGGCGGCGAAGACGCCCAGCGGATGGTGGAGCTGAGCAACTGGGCCAAGCGCCTGTCGAGCCGCAAGTTCACCGCGGGCGTCGAGGGCGAGGTCATCAACGAGGCTCGCGCGCTGCGCAACGCCCTCGCCGCCCAGGAGCAGGTGTCGCCGAGCCGGCAGTACCGCTCCGACCTGGCCGCCGCCCGCGCCGAGATCGACCGGTTCCTGTCGATCATCGAGGACCGGATGGGCGCCTTCCAGCGGAAGGTGACCTCCGACGTCGGACGCGCGGCCAAGCAGCTGTCCACCCTCGACGTCAACCACCTCAACGACCGGGCGCGCGACGAGGTCAATGACCTGCGCAAGGAGCTGCTGGACCTCAGTGGCAAGCGCATCGGCATCGACATCGACGACTCCAAGTTCATGGAGCGCCTGACCAAGGTGCGCCAGCGCCTGGAGCAGGTCGTCAGGGCCGGCGAGACCGCCGAGCTGCGGTGGAACGCCGACCAGGCGCTGCAGGCCGTCGACGACGCCTTCCAGGCCACCATGACCTCGGTCGAGAAGGCTCAGCGCGAGGCGCAGGCCCGGGCCGAGAAGGAGGCCGAGGCCGAGGCCAAGCGCCAGGCCATCCGGCAGGAGCGCCTCGACGACCAGGCCGAGGCCCGCCGTCAGCGGCTGGCCGACCTGGAGCAGCAGCGCCTCAAGCGCAAGGCCGACGCCGAGGAGCAGCTGGCCAAGCGCGTGGAGGCCCTGGAGGAGCAGCGCCTCAAGCGCAAGGCTGACCAGGAAGAGATGCTGCGCCAGCGCCAGGAGCAGTTCGAGGTCCGCCAGGCGCAGCAGCGCAAGGAGCGCAGCGACCGCGAAGCGGCGCAGGAGGCCAAGCGGCTCGCCGAGGCGATGCGCCGCGAGGCCGACGAGGCGTTCGGCAGGACCTTCGCCGGCAAGGTGGCCAAGCAGATCGAGGCGGCGTTCAAGGCGCTGCCCGAGACGCCGCTGCCGATCGACGCCTCCCAGGGCGAGATCGCCGTGCGTCAGATCCGCGCCGACCTGGAGAGGCTCAAGGATCTGCGCATCGGCGTCGACATCGACGCCGCCGAGGCCCTGCGCTACATCACTCAGATCCGCGCGGCGCTGGTCGAGCTGGGCCAGTCCGACCCGGACCTGGCCATCCACGTCGACTCGCTGGAGGCCGCGGCCCGGCTGGCCGAGGCCGAGCGGATGGCCGACCGGCTCGACGGCCGGCGCATCGATCTGAAGCTGTCGGGCAAGGACGACATCCGCGAGATCGGCGAGCAGGCCAGTGTCTCGCTGTCGCGCCTGGAGGCCCTGATCGCCGGCGGGCTGTCGCTGGGCACCGGACTCGTTCCGGTGGCCGCCGCGGCTGCCGCCTCGATCGGCTTCATCGGCACGGCCGCGGCTGCTGCCGCCGCCGGCGTCGGCGCCCTCGTGCTCGGCTTCTCCGGCATCGGCGACGCCGTCCAGGCGCTGCACAAGTACCAGCAGGACAGTCAGAAGTCCTCCGTGGCCTTCGCCGCCGCTCAGGACCGGGTTGCGTCGGCCACCGATGCGGTGACCAGCGCGCAGCGCTCCCTGGCGAACACGCGCGCCTCGGCGGCCGAGGCCGCCCGGCGCGCCGCCCAGCAGGTTGCCGACGCCGAGCGCGCGGTGCGTGACGCCCGCGCCGACGCCGCTCAGGCGGTCCGGGACGCCAACGAGCGTGAGCGGGATGCTCAGCGCGACCTGACCCGGGTCAACCGGGACGCGCTGGAGGCTCGCCAGGCGCTGACCCGGGCGTACCGGGATGCCGCCGAGGCGATGGCCGACCTGGACTCCCAGATCAAGAACAACGCGCTCGACCAGCGTCAGGCGACCCTGGACCTGCGTGAGGCCAAGGAGGAGCTGGATCGCTTCCTGGCCAACCCGCGGGCCACCGAGGCGGAGCGGGAGGCCGCCAGGATCACCTATGAGCGCCGCGTGCAGCAGATCAAGGATCTGCAGCGGCGCGGCCAGGAGCTGGCTCGCGAGCAGGCCGAGGCCAACCGAAAGGGCATCGAGGGCTCCGACCAGGTGCTCGCCGCCCGTCGCCGGATCTCGGAGGCGGACGAGCGGGTCGCCGCGGCTCAGCGGGCGCTACAGAAGGCCCGCGACGCCGTGGAGCGCGCCCAGCTCGACGGCGCCCGCAAGGTCGCCGACGCGCAGCGTCGGGTGGCAGAGGCTCAGCGCTCGCAGACCGAGCAGCAGCGGCAGTCGGCGTTCTCGATCGCGCAGGCGCAGCAGCAGGTCATCTCGTCCCAGCGGGCGCTGGGGCAGGCCATCGACAAGACGACGGTCGCCGGCGGCGAGGCGTTCCAGAACCTGCGCAAGGTGATGGAGGACCTCGACCCAGCCAGCCAGCGCTTCGCCAGGTTCATCTACGGCCTCAAGCCGCAGTTCGACGCCCTGCAGGCCGCCGCCGCCCGCGGGCTGCTGCCCGGCGTGCAGCGGGCCATCGAGACGGTGCTGCCGTACCTGCCCGCCTTCACCGACTGGATGGGTCGGGTGGCCGACGCGGTCGGCGACCTGACTGCCGAGTCCGTGCAGTTCCTGACCACCGACTCGACGTGGCGCGGCTTCTTCGCCTTCCTGGGCGAGCAGGCAGTGCCCATGCTGCAGCAGCTGTACCGCATCACCCGTGATGTGGCCACCGGCGCGCTCGGCATGATCATGGCCTTCACTGGCCTGAACGGCGAAATCGGGTCGGGGCTGGAGTCCCTGGCCGCCCGGTTCCGCGACTGGGGCGCCAACCTCTGGGCCAGCACGGGCTTCCAGGACTTCCTGGCCTACGCCCGGGAGAACGGCCCTGCGGTGATCCACCTGCTCGGCGAGCTGATCACGTTCGTGGCCCGGTTCATCGAGGCGGCGGCGCCGATCGGCGCGGTGGTGCTCGCGGCGTTCACGGGCTTCGTTGAGGTTCTCAACGCGATCCCGATGCCGATCCTGACGCTGCTGCTGGTTGTCATCGGTGGCCTGGCTGCGGCGATGCTGGCCTTCAGCAGCGCGCAGCGGCTGTCGACCCTGTGGCAGAACAGCTGGAGCAAGGCCACCGCCTTCGCCAGCGAGCGGGCGACCGGGCTGCGCAACGCGCTCGGCGGACTGCAGAACGTGTGGGCCTCGTCCGTGGCGGCGCAGCGCGAGTCTCTGATGGCGATGCGCGAGTCCCGATCGGCCATGGCCGCCACTGGCGACCAGGTGGGCACGTTCGCCCGCCAGTGGGGTGCGCTCGCCGGCGCCCAGCAGGCGCTGGGCTCCCTGCAGGAGCGCACCCGGGATGCGATGAAGCAGGTTGGCGACAGCTACTTCTTCGCCCGCGGGCGTCTGTCGGAGCTGCGCGAGAGCTACCTGACCACGACTGGTGCCGCCACGCAGTGGGCGGGCGTGCAGGAGCGGACCAGGGCGGTTGCGCGGCAGGCCGGCGAGAGCTACCTCTACGCCCGTGGCCGGCTGTCCGACCTGCGCATGGAGTACCTGACCGCCGGCGGGGCGGGCCGCGCCTGGACCCAGATCAGCGCCTCCGGCTCGGAGGTGATGAGGCAGGCCGGGGATGCGTACTTCTACACGCGCAGCCGGCTGTCCGACCTGCGCACGGAGTACGGAGCCGCGGGCGCGATGGGCCGGGCGTGGAACTCGGTGCAGGAGGCCGGCCGGGCGTCGACCGAGCGGGTCACGTCCGCCTTCGGCACCCTCGGCGGCCACCTGACCACCTTCCGGGATCGGCTGGGCAGCGCTCAGCTGGGCACCCGGACGCTGGCGACCGCGCTGGGCACCGTCCAGGCGGGCGCCAAGGTCACGGGCCGGGCTCTGGGCGGCCTCGTCGGCGTGCTCGGCGGCCCGTGGGGTGCCGCCATCACGGCGGCGACCCTCGCGGCGGTCTACTTCACCGGCAAGTCGCAGGAGCAGGAGCAGAAGGTCAACGACCTGACTCAGGCTCTGCACCTGCTGGGCAAGGCGTACCGGGAGACGAGGGACCTCTCGTCCGACTCGGTGCGCGACGTCATCGCCCAGTCCGAGGAGCTGAAGAAGCTCGTCGACATCTCGGGTCGGTACGGCATCGCCGTGCAGGACATCGCCGACGCGGCCGAGGGTGAGGCCGCGGCCCAGATGCGGGTGCTCGACGTCCTGAAGGCCAAGAGGAAGGCGCTGGAGGAAGAGAAGCGTCAGCTCATGGCCGACGACGACGCCGACCAGACGATCAAGCGCATCATCCAGATCGGTCAGGAGACCGACGCGCTCGACGGGCAGATCGGCGCCCTGGAGAAGCAGTTCACCCAGCTCAACCTCAATGCCCGAGCGCAGGCCGCGCTGACCGCCGCGCAGGACGAGGCTCTCGCCAAGGGCCCCGCCCTGACTGACTCGCAGCGCAAGGTGAACGACAAGCTCGCCGAGTACGGCGAGCGGATCAACTACCTGAAGGGCCTACTCAGGCTCTACGGCGACGCTCAGCTCACCGCGGCCCAGAAGGCCGACATCCTGCGCGACGCGATCGACCAGGCGACCAAGTCCAAGATCAGCGCGATCGAGGCGGAGGAGCGCCACCAGGCCGCCCTGGACGGGATCAAGAGTTCCGTCGACAGCAACCGCGAGAGTCTGAAGCTGCAGGCCGAGCAGGGCCTGATCGCCAAGGACGAGATCGACAAGCGGTCGAAGAGCCTGTCGTCCAACACCGAGGAAGGGCGCCGCAACCGCGACGCCCTGGAGGCAGCCGCCGAGTCGGTCCGCAACCGGTACATCGCCGACATCGAGTCGGGCGTGCCGATGGACGAGGCGACAAGGCGGCACAAGGCCCGGATCGACGCTCTGATCAAGGAGGCCGGCGAGTCCGGCCTGAACGAAAAGAAGGCCCGCGAGCTGATCGCGGCCTACGGCGAGATCCCGCCCGAGGTGAAGACGGCCTACACCACCAAGGGTTACCAGCAGATCTACGAAGAGCTGGTCAACCTGCAGATCGCGCAGTTCGCGCTGGAGCAGGGGCTGACGCCTGACGAGGCGGCGAAGGAGTGGCGCAAGCAGCGCGCCAAGACGAAGCCGGGCGACTACACGGGGGCCGGCGGCCTGAAGGACGGCGGTCCGGTCACCGGCACGCCGTTGGGCGCCGGTGGACCGAGGTCCGACGACGTGCCGATCTGGGCGTCGCTGGGCGAGTACATGCAGCCCGCCGACGCCGTCAACTACTACGGCGTTGGCTTCATGGAGGCGGTGCGCCGCAGGCTCATCCCGAAGGAGATGCTGCCCGGGTACGCCACCGGCGGCCTGATCGGCTCGAAGGTGCCGAAGCTGGCCAAGGGCGGCCCCGTGCCGCAGTGGCCGTTCGTCGTCGACGTCTCCGACGCCTACGTCCCCACGAAGGACGAGGCGCTGGCGGTCGTGCTGAAGCGGATGGGCGCCGGCGCGGGAACGGCGAGCAGCGGCGGCATCGGTTCGGCGGACATGATGCGGATCCTCCGCGCCAAGTTCCCCGGCCTGCCGCTCTACTCCGGCTTCCGCCCGGGCTCGCGCACCGCGTCGGGCAGCCTGTCGTACCACGCGATGATCGCGGCCGACGGAGACAAGGGTCGTGCGGTCGACCTGCCCCCGAGGCAGGACGTCTTCGACTACATCCACGACAACTTCTTCTCGGCCACGCGCGAGCTGATCTGGCTCGGGGACAAGTTCCGCAACATCTGGAACGGCCAGCACCACAAGTTCTCGGACTCACTGCTGGCCAACCACGGCGTGGCCGGGATGCCGAACGCGCACCTGCACTGGGCCTACGACCAGGGCGGATACCTCCCCCCTGGCTTCACGACCGTCTACAACGGCACGGGCAAGCCCGAGCCGGTGTTCACCGACGGGCAGTGGTCCCAGATCAGCGCGCTGCTCGCCGAGCGCCAGTCCGGCGACGCCGGCGGCGAAACCCACCACTGGCACTTCGCCAAGGCCGACCTCGATCACGGACGCCTCACGGCGTGGGCCAACGCCCGCGACGCGGCGGCCAGGCCCGGCCGTCCCCGGTGACACCGCTGGCGTGACCGGCGGGGAAGGGAGTCAGTTTGCCGCTCCGCGCAGGAATCCTGGTCCCCTCCCCGCCGACCACCACGCCGCAGGCGCCGACCACGGTCCCGGTCACCCGGGATCCCGTGGTCGGCGCCATGCGGGCCACCTGGGCCGACCCCCAGGGCGCGGTCGTCGAGCTGACGGGCCCGCACGAGGCGCACGGGTGGTTCACCCGACCCGAGGTGGCCGGGTGGGGTGCCGCGCCGGTCACGCTCGTCACCGACCCGCTACCGCGGGGCGGCGTGAGCGTGCGCCATCAGCGGCGGGAGCCGCGACGGCTGACCTGGCCGCTGCACGTCTACGGTGACACGCACCTGCAGTTCCTTGACCGGTACCGCCGGCTGATGCGCCACTTCACGCTGACGAAGTACCGCGGGGCCGGGACGCTCACCATCTACCGCCCCGACGGCAGCGACCGCGCCCGGGCCATCGACTGCCTCTACGAGGACGGCTTCGGCGGCGAGCCCGGCGAGAACGTGCGCTACGCCAACCCGACCCTCACCCTGTTCTGCCCTGACGGCTACTTCCGCGCCGTCGACCGGCAGTTCATCCGACGCACCTACCAGGGCACGGGCGGCAGCCCCTACCTGCGCCCATACCTGACGGTCTCCAGCTCCCGCACCCTCGGCGAGAGCACCGTGTTCAACGGCGGCGACATCGAGGTCTACCCGAGCTGGACGATCACCGGCCCCGCAGCGCAGCTGGTCGCGACCAACGAGACCACCGGCGAGAGCTTCACCCTGACCCACAACCTGCTCGCCGGTCAGACCGCCACGATCACCATCACCGCCGACCGCGCTCTGATCCGGGGCCACAACGGGGAGAACCTCAGCGGCAAGCTCAACTTCCCCGGCGCGGTGCTGTGGGCTCTGCTGCCCGGCACCAACGACGTGAACTTCCAGGTCACCGGCTCCGGCCCCGGCACTCAGGTTGAGCTGTCGTTCTACCCGCTCTACGAGACGGCGTAGCCGATGGCCATCCAGATCCTGGTCACCGACCGCAACTGCGAGGTCGTGGGCGACCCCATCTACTGCTGGGAGACCGTCGACTGCACGCTGCGGTTCAACGAGGTCTCCAGCGGTCAGCTCACGATGCCCGCGCATCCGTGGATCCGCGAGCAGCTCGATCCCGGCAACCGCATCGTCGTCATCCGCGACGGGCAGATCTTCATGGCCGGCCCATGGGAGCGCAAGTTCATCGAGCGCTCCGACGACGGCGAGAACAGCGGCATCGGCAAGCTGACCATCGAGTTCGCCGACGACCTGGCGCTCGTGGTCAACCGGATCGCCATGCCGAACCCGGCGCTCACCGCAGAGGCCCAGGACCGCGACTACTGGGAGTACAACGCCAACGTCGAGACGGTCCTGCAGGACCTGGCCAACGTCAGCGCCGGCCCCGGCGCCAGGCCCGAGCGTCGCATTCCGCAGCTGATCATGGGCGGGGCGACCGGCGTCGGCACCACCGTGACGGGCAAGCTGCGGCTGGAGCAGCTCGGCGACGCGATGCGCTCCATCGCCCTGGCCGGCGGGGACATCGGCTTCCGCACCCGCCAGGTCGGCAAGAGCATCGTCTTCGAGACCTACGGCCCGCGCGACCTGTCCGGCAGTGTCCGGTTCTCGTTCGGGCTGGGCAACCTGCGCTACCTCGGCTACGAGGAGAGCGCCCCCAACGCCACCACCGCCATCGTCGGTGGCCAGGGCGAGGGGGCCGACCGGTTCATCACCAGCCGGACCGCCGCCGCCACCGAGGCGGTGTGGCAGCGCGGCGAGATGTACGTCGCCCGGGCCGGCAACGACCCGCCGGCCGAGCTGCAGGCTGCCGCCGACGAGACGCTCGCCCGCGAGACCGCCACCGTCCGGCTGCAGTCCTCGGCCTGGGACACCGAAGACCAGCACTACGGCGAGCACTACGGCCTCGGCGACCGAGTCTCCGTCGAGGTCGGCCCGGGCCAGGAGGTCACCGACCTGGTGCGCCTGGTGCACCTGCAGGCGTGGGCGACCGCGGGCGAGCTGGTCAGCGCGATGGTCGGCGGCCAGGACGCCACGAGCGACCCGCAGTGGATCAACCGCATGCGCCTCATCGAGCAGCGGCTCGCCCGCATGGAGCGCCGAGCCATGCCCTCCTCGGCCACCTGAAAGGAGCGCCGTGGCCTTCACCAGCTTCCCCCGCCCGGACTACAACGGCGGCTTCGTCACCGAGTACGAGCACGAGCTGCTCACCTGCAAGTCCGTCCCCGACGGCGTGCACGGCTTCCCCACGGACCCCGCGCCGGTCATCGCCGACGCCGGCGTGCGGACGGTGCGCGTCCGGGCGGGCGTGGACGGCAACCTGCGCGGCGGAGCCTTCCAGTCCGGAGCCACGGACACCGTGCTGCCGCAGCTGGCCGCGAACACGTCCGGCAGTCCGCGCATCGACCTGGTCGTGGCGCGCCTGAATCGCAGCGACTACAGCATCACGCCGGTGGTCATCACCGGCACGCCGGCGGCCAACCCTGTCGCCCCGTCGCCCGTTCGCAACCTCGGGCCGGCCGGCTTCTTCGACCTGCCGCTGGCCGCGGTGCGGGTCGCGCACAACGCCTCCACCATCGCCGCCGGCGACGTCACCACCAAGTGCTGGTACCTGGGCTCGGACGGTCAGATCCGCTGCACTCCCGACTCCCGGCCACCCTTCGAGGCTGGCCGGGTCGTCTGGGAGCACCCGACCGGCAGGTACCTGGTGGGGACCGGCAGCAGCTGGGTGACCGCGTGGGACGACAGCGGCGTCACCAAGATGACCGTGGACAAGGGGTTCGCCGCGACGGAGAACAGCCTCCAGCGGCGCGCCGGCGTGGCCGTGCTGAACCTGAAGGTCAAGCGCCCCAGCGCGATCTTCCCCGCCGGCTCCCAGACCAAGGTCGGAAGCCTGCCGGCCGGCTTCGCGCCCACCTTCCCCGTGCAGAGCGCTGCCGTCTGGTGGTCCGGCGGCGAGGCCGCCGCTCTGCGCGTCGAGCCCAACGGCGGTGTCTACGTGGTCACCCTCGCTGGCATCGCTGTCGGCGCTGACCGCTCGATCGACGGCTCGCTGACCTGGCTCACCGCCGCCTGACCTGCTCCTTCCTTCAGCCCGGGCCGACGACTCGCCCGGGCTCTTTCGCGTACACCTGACGAGAGGGATGTACTGAATGACCCGCTTCTGGTACGGCGGCACCCTGACGGACTGGACGTTCAGCTCCCGGGACGACGTCGACGGAGTCAACGACCTGGTCCAGTCGCTCGGCGGAGCGGAGATCACCTTCTGGACGCAGGAGGTGGGCGGCGAGCAGCTGACCGACCTGATCAACGCCAGCAACACCGCCGTGGGCTCCATCTTCTCCTCCGACGGCTCCGACGGCCGGTCGGTCGGCACCATCCCGCCCTTCCAGGGCCCGGACGGCATCGCCTCGATGTGGGCGTCGGCCAACGGCGGCCCGCGGCTGATCATCAAGGGCCAGACGGAGCAGGAACTGCTCAACGTCATTGCGCAGGCGGGGCGCACCGACGCGGACCTGCGGGCGCACATCGCGGCACCGAATCCGCACGTGATCACCCTCGGCGACCTGGCCGACGTCGAGATCGACTCGCCGGCCGACGGGGAGCTGCTCGCCTACGACGGCGCCACCGGCACCTACACCCTGCGGGCCGTGAGCGGCCTGTCCGGCGTCGTCGACCTGGCCAGCGCTCAGACGGTCACCGGGCCCAAGACGCTGGAGTCTCCCGACGACAGCGGCACGCGCCTGATCATCCGCGCCAACGCCAACACCCAGGCCAGCGACCTGATGCAGGCGTGGTCGAACGCCAGCCAGGGCGAGGGTGGTCAGCGGCAGCGGACCACCCGCCTCAACGACAGGGGCGAGCTGCGGGTCTCCTCGGCCAGGGGCAACTCCGTGGCAGTCCAGGTCAGTGGCCAGCCCACCCAGACCGCACACGTGCTGGAGCAGACGGACACGTTCGGCGTGCCGGTGAGCTGGTGGGAGCCCAACGGGTCCTGGAGGGCTCCGAACGTCGGCCTGCCGTTCACGTGGCACCAGGACGCGGTGGCCACCGAGACCGGGCAGTACCGCGTCTACAACCCCACGAACGTGCCGCTGACGATTCGCAACCTCGTGGCCTCGGTGGGCGGCAACACCCCGGCCGGCCAGCCGATCATCCTGCAGCTGCGCATCAACGGCGTCGCCGCGTACGCCGACGCCAACCGCCCCACCATCCCCGCCGGCCAGCGGTGGACGGGCCTGGCGTCGTCGCTGGCCAGCAACACCTGGCCCGTTGGCGGCTACCTGACGGTGGACGTGGTGCAGCCGGGGTCGACGACCGCGGGCACCAAGCTGACCGTCCAGGTGCTGGCCTACTGACCGCGAGGGAGGCCAGACGATGACCACCAGGCTGGGCTGGTGCCCCGGCGGCGAGTCCATCGCGGACACGCTGGCCAGGTACCCCAACACGCAGGCCGTGCGTGTCTTCCGCAACTCCTCGCAGACCCTGCCGAGCTGGACGGGAACCGTCCTGGGCCCGCTGGTGCAGGCCGGCGTGCTCATCCACCTGAGCTTCAAGCTCTGGGACGTGCCGGCCCTCGTGAAGTGGCTCGACGACATGCCGGCCACGGTCCGGCTCGTCCTGACCTACCACCACGAGCCCGAGCAGCAGGATGGCGGCGACCCGACGCCGAGCGTCTTCCGCTCCCGCTGGGCGCAGATGTGCAACACCCTCGCCACGCACTCGGCGCGCTCCCGGATCCTGCTGTGCCCGGTCTACACCCACTACTGGTGGGAGCACAACGCCAACCCCGACGCCACGTGGTGGCCGGCCGAAGTCGCCTCGATGATCGACTGCGTCGGATGGGACATCTACAACGAGTCCAGCAGCTCCTACCGCGCCCCAGCCGACATGCTCACCCTCATCCGCAACTTCTCCGCGCAGGTCAACAAGCCCTACCTCATCGGAGAGTGGGGCGCCGAGCGGGTCACGGGTGACACCGCCACCGGCGCCGGATGCCTCGCCTGGATGCAGGAGTTCGTCAACCAGGTCACTGCCGACGGAGCCCTCACCGCCACCTGGTTCCACGTGGGCGGAGACGACCTGGTGGCCACCGGGCGCACCCAGGAGGAGCAGAAGCTCCGCGAGCTGATCGCGGGAGCGGCGGTCACGCCGCCAGCGCCGACTGGCGTCACCTTCGTGGCGGACGCCAGGACGCTCAACGCCGCGGCGGGTGCGCTGTGCACCGTCTCCCGGCCGGCCGGCGTGGCCGACGGCAACCAGCTCGTCGCCCTCTACGGCTACATGGGGGCCGCGACGACCTTCGACGCCGAACCGCCACTGACCCGGCTCGGCACGCAGGTCGACGGGACCAACCTGTCGTCGTTCGCATACGCCAGGAAGGCTGCCACCGAGCCGCCGACCTACACCTGGGACCTGGTCAGCGGCCGGAAGAACGCGGGCTGGATCGGTGCGTACAAGGGCCTGGACGCGACCACGCCGATCGCCGCGTTCGCCTCCAAGGCCAGCACCACCGACGGAACCGTGCACACGGCCCCGACCGTTGCGGTCCCCGAGGGCGGCTGGCTGATCACCATGGTCCTCACGAGGCACACCAACACCGGCACCGCCACGACCTGGACATGCTCGGACACCAGCGACGTCGAGCGCTGGGACGCGGCCTCGAACGCGGCCGGCAGCCAGGACATCACCGTCGCGGTGTACGACTCCGGGCGCCCGCTGCCCGCCGGCAACTACGCGCGCACCCTGACCGCCTCCCAGACCCAGACCGAGGTCGTCCTGTGGTCGATCGCGCTCGCGCCGGCGCCCAGCTCCTCCGGCCCGGCTGGGCTGGTGCCCGGCGTGCCGCTCTGATCAGGCCCCCGTCCACCACCACACGGCACCGGCCGCCCGGCCGGCCCCGGGAGAACACATGCCCTTGCAGGCAGGATCGACAGGAGAACCACCCCAGATGGCCAACGGCATCATCGTGTTCGACAAGTCCCAGTACGCCCCCGGCGAGCCGATCACCATGCAGATGGTGATCGAGGGCGCCGAGGCGCCCGCCGAGGTCACCTTCACCGGCGACTTCACCGTGGACCAGGTCACCGGGACCGCGACCGGCACCACCACCGTCGGCTCGACCGTCACGTACGGGGCGGTCACCGCGCCGGGCTACGACGTGGTCCAGGACCCGACGGACCCCTCGCGCTACACGGCGACGCCCGCCGCCTGACCTTCCCTGCAGCAGAGGCCGCACCGCGCCCACCGGCACGGTGCGGCCTCTGCGCACCCACCACGACAGGAGGTGTCCCGTGGCGGCCAACCCGAACCCCACGCGGATCAGCGGCGCGCTCTGGGACTTCTGGCTCGGATTCGACGCCCTGGAGCCGACCGTGCAGCTCGGCGGGGTCTACGCGCCGAAGCCCGGCTACCACAACTACCGGGCGGCCGTGCCCGGCAGCGACTACTCCAGCGGCCGGGACGTGGCCGACGACAAGCAGGGCTCGAAGGACTTCGCCTCAGCGATCGACCTGACCATGTCGACCGAGGCGATGATCCGCTACACCACGCGCCTCGACGCCGCGGCCCGCGCCCGAGACCCCCGGCTCTTCACCGCCCAGGGCCCGGTGCTGCGCGAGTTCATCGGCACCAAGGACGGCAAGACCGTCTACTGCTACGTCCTCACCGGCGGCCGAGCACTCGGAGTGGGCGCCGACTCCGGCCCCGACCCGGGCCGCGACAAGACCCACCTGTGGCACCTGCACCTGTCCATCATCCGCCGCTTCTGCGACGACAAGGCCGCCCTGGACGGGGTGCTGTCGGTGCTGCGCGGCGAGTCGCTGGCCACCTGGCAGGCCAGGAACGGAGACGACATGGCCAACTTCACCGACGCGCACGCGGCCACTCTGACCACCCTGGGCAAGCTGCTGCCCGCCCTGGTGGAGCGGGTCAGCTACTCCGACTCCCGCCTGGAGGCTCTCGCCAACGGCCGGGAGAAGGTGCGCACCGACCTCAAGGGCGGCGGCAGCCCCGTCTGGCTCGTCACCACCCTGAAGACCCTCGGCGAGGCCCTGGCCCGCGAATCGGCCAACCCGGAGGAGATCCGCGCCCTGCTGCGCGAGCTGCCCGCGCCGGCGCCGGTCGACGAGCAGCAGATCGTCGACGGCGTGCTGCAGGGCCTCGGCGCGAAGAGCGCCGCCGAGGTTGCCGCCGCCCTCGTGGCCGCAGGGCAGAACCCGGCCGAGCTGGCCGCCGAGCTGGCGAAGCTGACCGCGTAGCCCCATGGTCACCGCCAATCCGCCCCGTCTACTTCCGGTCGCACCGACGATCCGCTGGCGAACCGTCGTGGTCGTCGTGCTGGCCAAGGCCGCCTGGGACTCCTTCGGCCTCCTGGTGGGCGACCTCGCCTACCAGGCCCCCTCGTACGACGTGCTGCGCAGCCTCCCGCCCGTCGGCGGCATGAGGCTGCGCGGCGTCGTGCTGTTCGCCCTGACGGTCGCCGCGCTCGTCGGCGCGCAGCGCGCCGGCCGCGCCGGCCGCGAGCGACTGCTGCGTACCTGCCTGTGGCTGTACGCCGTCTGGTACATGACCTGGGCCGCCGGGCTGGTCAGCGCGTGGATCTACCACGCGAAGGTCCTGTCCTGGAGCGCGCCCGCATCCGTTCTCGTCGTCGCCGTGCTGGCCGTTCTGGCAGCACGCGCCACACCGCGGCAGGTGGGAGGTGGCTGAGTGTGGTTCGCCGCGCTCCCGAACCGTGTCCGATCCGCAGCAGAGTCGCTGTGGATGATCGCGGCGGCCGGCGGCGCTAGCTCCCCGCCGCCGGTAGAGCTGCTCTGGGTCGGCCAGGGCGTCACCCTGGCCGTGGCCCTCGCAACTGGCTGGTTCGCGTTGCGAAGCAAGAGGACCGAAGTCGGGGACAACCGCCAGGCGCGCTTCGAGAAGCGCATCGACGAGGAGCTGGACGACCAGCGCGCCCTCACGCGCCAGTGGCAGGAAGCCTGGACCACCGAGCACCAGCAGCGACTGCGCTACGAGGGCTACCTGATCCGCCATGGGATCAATCCCGAGACCGGACGGCGGGAGGCGGACGATGTCTGAGAGGCGCCGTAGGCGGCTGTCCCCGGTCCTAGCTGACGAGCCGCTCGTCGGCCAGGGCATCAAGCGGCGACTGCGCGTCGTGCTCATCTCGGTCGCGCTGGCCATCGTGCTGACCAACGCCGCCACCTACCTGATCGGGCAGACGGTGCGCGCCGACGCCGACCGCGCAGCCGACGAGCGCATCGCTCGGCTGGAGAAGGACTTCGCCGCCGACCTGGATCGGCGCCGGCGCGAGCGCGACGCCGCCATGGCGGGCCAGGACAAGGAGCTGGAGCAGCTACGCCGCGACGTATGCACCCTGGCTGACCGGGTCAGCCCGCGCGACAAGGCTGTGGAGGTGCTGCGTCGTCGCTACGGATGCACCGGCGGCCCCGCGCCGACCGCCAGCCGGCCCGCGGACGGCCGAGGGCCCGACGGCTCCGCGCCTGGCGGCCA
>NZ_CADEAU010000038.1 GCF_902825405.1 Micromonospora maritima
GGCGTCCCGGGCGAGGTCGGCGGGCGCGTCGTCGGCGGTGACGGCCTTCTCGGCGCGGGCGTGCCGGGGCGGCACGGCGAGGCGGAGCACGTCGGCCAGGCTCCCGGCGTACCGGTCGGCGACCGCCCGGGCCAGCCGAGCCACCTCCGGGGAGAGCACCGGCACCGGGGAGACGACCTTCTCCAGGTACGCCAGCTTCGGGTGCGTCGACTCGGCGACGCGCTCCAGCAGCCAACCGTCGACGAGCTGTCCGGCGAACCGGACCTTCACCCGCACCCCGGGCCGGGCGTCGGCGTCGAGCGTCTCGGGGACCAGGTAGTCGAACGGGCGGTCGAGGTGCGGCAGCGGCACGTCCACGCAGACGCGAGCGACCGGCGACCCCTCGGCGGGTCGCCGGTCGCGACGCGTGGTGGCGGTCAGGCTCCCGCGGCCGACTTGAGGTCGGCGGCCCGCTCGGTGCTCTCCCAGGTCAGGTCCGCCAGCTCCCGGCCGAAGTGGCCGTACGCGGCGGTCTGCTGGTAGATCGGGCGCAGCAGGTTGAGGTCGCGGATGATCGCGGCCGGCCGCAGGTCGAACACCTCGGCCACCGCCTTCTCGATCGAGGCCACCGCCACGGTCTCGGTGCCGAACGTCTCGATGAACAGGCTCACCGGGTGGGCCTTGCCGATCGCGTACGCGACCTGCGCCTCGCACCGCTCGGCCAGGCCGGCGGCGACCACGTTCTTGGCCACCCAGCGCATCGCGTACGCGGCGGACCGGTCCACCTTCGACGGGTCCTTGCCGGAGAACGCGCCGCCGCCGTGCCGGGCGTACCCGCCGTAGGTGTCCACGATGATCTTGCGGCCGGTCAGGCCGGCGTCGCCCATCGGGCCGCCGATCTCGAACCGCCCGGTCGGGTTGACCAGCAGCCGGTAGCCCTCGGTCGCCAGACCCAGGCCCTCCAGCTCCGGCGTGATGACGTGCTCCCGCACGTCCGGCGTGAGCAGCGACTCCAGCGAGATGTCCGCGGCGTGCTGGCTGGACACGACGACCGTGTCCAGGCGCACCGGCCGCAGGCCGTCGTACTCGATCGTGACCTGGGTCTTGCCGTCCGGACGCAGGTAGGGGACGGTGCCGTCCTTGCGGACCGCGGCGAGCCGGCGGGCCAGCCGGTGCGCCAGCGCGATCGGCAGCGGCATCAGCTCGGGCGTCTCGGAGCAGGCGAAGCCGAACATCATGCCCTGGTCGCCCGCGCCCTGCGCGTCCAGCGCGCTCTCCGAGCCGCCGGTGCGCAGCTCGAACGCGTTGTCCACGCCCTGGGCGATGTCCGGCGACTGCGCGCCGATGGACACGCTCACGCCGCAGGACGCGCCGTCGAAGCCCTTCTTCGACGAGTCGTAGCCGATGCCGAGGATGGTCTCCCGCACGATGGTCGGGATGTCGGCGTACGCCTTCGTGGTCACCTCGCCGGCGACGTGCACCTGCCCGGTGGTGATCAGCGTCTCGACCGCGACCCGGCTGTGCGGGTCCTGGGCGAGCAGCGCGTCGAGGATGCCGTCGCTGATCTGGTCGGCGATCTTGTCCGGGTGGCCCTCCGTGACCGATTCGGACGTGAAGAGACGTGTCACGGCACTCCTAAGCATGTGAAGACTGTAAGGTCGCTCGGCGGCAGTTTAGTCGCCCGCGTTCCCGTGCGGGCCCGGGAACGGCGAGCCGACCAACCGTCAGGACGGCTGGCCCAGTCGGGTGACCACGAGATCCCAGACGGCGTCGGCCAGGTCCTCCTTGGGCTGCTCGGGGAGCCGGTGCACGGCCCCGTCGGCCCCGATCACGGTGGCCGCGTTGGTCTCCGCGCCGAAGACCTTGTCGACACCCACCTCGTTGACCACGATCAGGTCGGCGCGCTTGCGGGCGAGCTTGGCCCGGCCGTTGGCCTCGGCGTCGTCGGTCTCCGCGGCGAAGATCACCAGCACCTGCCCGGGCCGGCGGTCCCGGCCCAGTTCGGCGGCGATGTCCGGGTTCGTGACCAGCTCGATCGCCGGCGCGACGCCGTCCTCCGACTTCTTGATCTTCCCGGTCGCGTAGCTGGCCGGACGGAAGTCGGCGGGCGCGGCGGCCATCACCACGGCGTCCGCGTCGGCGGCCGCCGCCAGCGTGGCCGCGCGCAACTCCTCGGTGGTGCCCACCCGGACCAGATCCGCGCCGGCCGGGTCGGCGAGGGCCACGTTCGCCGACACCAGCGTGACCCGGGCGCCCCGGGCCACGGCGGCGCGCGCGAACGCGTACCCCTGCTTGCCGGAGGACCGGTTGCCGAGGAAGCGGACCGGGTCGAGCGGCTCGCGGGTGCCGCCGGCGGTGACCACCACGTGCCGGCCGGCCAGGTCGGCCGGGGCGGCCGCGCCGCGGGCCAGCGCGCGCCGGGCGACGGCGAAGATCTCCGCCGGGTCGGGCAGGCGGCCCTTGCCGGTGTCCCGCCCGGTCAGGCGGCCGACCGCCGGCTCGATCACCCGTACGCCCCGGGAACGCAGCGTGGCCACGTTGGCCACGGTCGCGGGGTGCTCCCACATCTCGGTGTGCATGGCCGGGGCGAGCACCACCGGGCAACGGGCGGTCAGCAGCGTGTTGGTGAGCAGGTCGTCGGCGAGGCCGTGCGCGGCCTTGGCGAGCAGGTCGGCGGTGGCCGGCGCCACCACGACCAGGTCGGCGTGCTGTCCGAGCCGCACGTGCGGCACCTCGTGCACGTCGGACCAGACGTCGTCGGCGACCGGCTGGCCGGAGAGGGCCGCCCAGGTCGGCGCCCCGACGAAGCGGAGCGCCGACGCGGTCGGCACGACCCGGACCCGGTGACCCGACTCGGTGAAGAGTCGGAGCAGCTCACACGCCTTGTAGGCGGCGATGCCACCGCCGACCCCGAGGACGATCTCGGCGGGCATCGGCGCGCGCGGGACTACGGCTGGTCGGTCGGCTCGGCGGTGAGCAGGCCCGCGTTGATCTCCCGCATCGCGATGGAGAGCGGCTTCTCCTGCGGGGTGGTCTCCACCAGCGGGCCGACGTACTCCAGCAGGCCCTCACCGAGCTGGCTGTAGTAGGCGTTGACCTGGCGGGCACGCTTGGCGGCGAAGATGACCAGCGCGTACTTCGAGGTGGTCTTCTCGAGCAGCTCGTCGATCGGCGGGTTGGTGATGCCCTCGGGGTTGGTGGCGATGGATCCCACGAATTCAAACCTCTGCGTCTCGTGCGCCGCCCAGGAGGCGGTGACCGGCTGGCGGGCCGCTCAACCGCCGGGAGGCGGTCGGGCCGGGGCCAGGAATGACGAACCGAGCAATCCTACCAGCTCGGTGGCGGCACGCTCGGTGCGGTCGTGCGCCACGGCGTGGGTGAAGACGGCCGCAAGCGCCGGGTCGGCCCGGTACCCCGGCGGCGCGAGCAGCACCAGCCGGGCCTGCGGCGCCACGGCCCGCACGGCGAGCGCACCGGCCAGGTCCAGCGGCAGCAGCACCGGGCAGCCCTGCGCGAGCCGGCCCCACACCTCCGCCCGGGGCACGCCCCGCCGGTACGGCCCGATCCGGCACCACTCCAGCAGCTCGCCGGCCGCGATCAGCCGGTCGAAGCCGGCCGGGTCGAGGAAGAGCCGGTCCACGCCGTCCCGCTCGCCCGGGCGCGGCGGTCGCGTGGTGGCGACCACCGGCACCCACACGGACGCGAGGCGCGCCCGGACCAACTCGACGACACTCCCCCGACCGGCCCCGGAAGGGCCGGAAAGGACAGTGAGCCGAGCCGCCGAGCGCGCCTCGTCATCCGTGCTCACCGCTTGTTTCTACACGGTGGGCCGTTCAGTTGGCGGCGAACTCTCCGAGCAGCGCCTTCCGCTGCTGCTCGCCGAGGCCGCGCAGGCGACGGCTGTCGGCGATCTTGAGCTTCTCCATGATCTGGGTGGCCCGGATCTTGCCGATGCCCGGCATCGCCTGGAGCACTGCCGAAACCTTCAGCTTGCCCACGACGTCGTCGGACTCGGCCCGCTCGAGGACGGTGGCGAGGGTGGTCTTGCCCTGCTTGAGCTGCTCCTTCAGCTCAGCGCGGGCCTTGCGGATCTCCGCGGCCTTCTCCAGCGCGGCAGCGCGCTGTTCGGGGGTCAGTGACGGGAGCGGCACCAGTTCTCCTCAGGTCCCTAGTACGGCGGGCGGAGCGCCCCACCGCAGCTGTGAAACGTGGTGTCGCTGGCAACCAAAGGGGTCCGTGGTTCCCAGCGCGGGGAAAACTAGCGGTCAACGGAGTTTTCGGCAACGTGGACGCGCGATGATCAACGGAAAGTGACGGAGCCGTCAGTCAGTCAGGCGGTGGTCAGGGCGGCCCGGCACTCGGCCAGCACCCGCTCGGTGGCGGCCCGCAGGGCCTCCCGGTCCGGCCCCGCGCCCAGCACCTCACGCGAGTACGACGGCAGCACCGACGGCAGGGCGGCGCCGAAGACGTCCCGCAGCCCGGCGGGTGTCCCGCCCTGCGCACCGAGGCCCGGCGCGAGCAGCGGGCCGTTGACCGCACCGAGGTCGTGACCGGTCTCACCGATGGTCGCGCCGACCACCAGACCGATGCTGCCGAGCGGCTCCGCACCCCGGTTGAGCTGGGAAATCTCGTCGATCACGGTCTGCGCCACGGTGCGCCCGTCGGCGGCCACGGCACGCTGCACGGCGGCGCCCTCGGGGTTCGAGGTGAGCGCCAGGACGAACACCCCACCGCCGTGCGCGGCGGCCAACTCGAACATCGGGGCGAGCGAACCTACCCCCAGGTAGGGACTCGCCGTGACCGCGTCGACATACAGCGGGCTGGATGGATCAAGGTACGCCGACGCGTACGCGCGGACCGTCGAACCGATGTCACCACGCTTGACGTCGAGGAGAACGAGCGCGCCTGCATTTCGCAACTGTCGGATAGTTGACTCAAGCACGCCGACACCCCGCGCGCCGAAGCGCTCGAAGAACGCCGACTGCGGCTTGACCACGGCCACCCGGTCCCCGATCGCCTCCACCACGGTGCGACTGAACCGTTCGAGCCCTTCGACGTCGTCGGGCAGCCCCCAGTCGGCGAGCAGTCCCGGGTGCGGGTCGATCCCCACGCAGAGCGGTCCCCGCTCCGCCACGGCCCGGTGCAGGCGGGCGCCGAACGTCTCCATCGCATCTCCCTCATCCGGCGGCCGGAGCCGCCTCGGTGTCCGGCGACGGTCCTCCCGTCGCGTCCAGCTCGTCCCCGGCCGTCCTCGGCCGACCCCGACCGTCCGGCCGGGACTCAGCCGGCCTTGACCGCGGCGGCCACGCCGGCCGCGATCCGGGCCACGTCCGCCTCGTCGCAGACGTACGGCGGCATGGTGTAGACCAGGTCCCGGAACGGACGCAGCCACACCCCTTCCTCCACCGCGGCGGCGGTCGCCCGCGGCAGGTCCACCTCGTGGTCCAGTTGCACCACGCCGATCGCGCCGAGCACCCGGACGTCGGCCACGCCCGGCGTGCCGCGCAGCGGCTCCAGGCCGGCCCGCAGGCCCGCGGCGATGCCCGCCACCCGCCCCGACCACTCCCCGGCCCGCAGCAGGCCCAGGGAGGCGTTGGCGACCGCGCAGGCGAGCGGGTTGCCCATGAACGTCGGACCGTGTGCCAGCACGCCGTCGGCCGAGATCGCCCGGGCCACCTCGGGGGTGCACAGCGCCGCCGCCAGCGTCAGGTAGCCGCCGGTGAGCGCCTTGCCGACGCAGAGCACGTCCGGCGTGACCCCGGCGTGCTCGGCGGCGAACATCCGGCCGGTCCGGCCGAACCCGGTGGCGATCTCGTCGAACACCAGCAGGATGCCGTGCCGCCGGGTCACCTCGCGCAGTACCCGCAGGTAGTGCGGGTGGTGGAACCGCATCCCGCCGGCGCCCTGGACCACCGGCTCGACGATCACCGCGGCCAGCTCGTCGGCGTGCCGCTCCACCGCGTCCACAAGCGCCGCCTCGTACGCCGGATCGGGCGCCGCGTCGAAGCCGGCGGGCGGCGCCGGCGCGAACACCTGCCGGGGCAGCACGTCGCCCCACAGGTGGTGCATGCCGCCCTCCGGGTCGCAGACGCTCATCGGGTGGAACGTGTCCCCGTGGTAGCCGCCCCGCCAGGTGCCCAGGCGACGGCGCTGCGGGCGTCCCACGGCGCGCTGGTACTGCAGGCACATCTTCACCGCGACCTCGACGCTCACCGAGCCGGAGTCGGCCAGGAAGACGTGTTCCAGCCCGTCCGGGGCCAGCTCGACCAGGGTGTGCGCCAGGCGTACCGCGGGCTCGTGGGTGAGGCCGCCGAACATCACGTGGCTCATCCGGCCGAGCTGGTCGGTCACCGCGGCGTCCAGCACCGGGTGCCGGTAGCCGTGGATCGCCGCCCACCAGGACGACATGCCGTCGACCAGCTCCCGCCCGTCCGCCAGCCGCAGCCGTACCCCCGCGGCGCTGTCGACCACCAGCGGCGCGCCGGCCGCCGGCAGCCCCGAGTAGGGATGCCACACGTGCCGCCGGTCAAGGGTGAGGATCTCCTCGGGCGTCACGGACTCTCCTCCTTCGCCCCTCCCAGGCGATCTTGCGGTTTCGGCCCGTGTCGCGCCCGGGATGAGCGGTATGCCGGGGCCGAAACTGCAAGATCGCGCGAACCGGGGTCAACGGGTGGTGCGGGTGATGGCGCGGGTCAGGGCGGGGCCGCGGAAGATGAAGCCGGTGTAGAGCTGCACCAGGGCGGCGCCGGCGTCGAACATCCGGGTCGCGTCGTCGGGGTCGAGGATGCCGCCGACGCCGATCACCGGCAGCCGGCCCCCGGTCTCGCGGTGCACGAAGTCGACCATCTTCCGGGCGCGGTCGGTCAGCGGCCGGCCGGACAGGCCGCCCGCCTCGGCGCCACGCGCCCGGTCGGCCGGGGCGAGCCCGTCCCGGCCCAGCGTGGTGTTGGTGGCGATGACGCCGGCCGCGCCCCGGTCCAGGCACACCTCCAGCAGCTCCGCGACGGCCGGCTCGGTGAGGTCCGGCGCGATCTTCACCAGCACCGGCTTCTCGCCCACCAGCGCGGCGAGCAGGGCGTCCAGATGGGACCGGTCCTGCAGCGACCGCAGGCCCGGGGTGTTCGGCGAGGACACGTTGACCGCGAAGTAGTCGCCGTGCCCCTTGAGCGCCCGGTAGGAGGCCAGGTAGTCCTCGACCGCCTCGTCCAGCGGGGTCACCTTGGACTTGCCCAGCGAGATGCCCAGCGGCACACCGAGCGGGCGCCGCAGGGCCGCCAGCCGGGCGGCCAGGGCGTCCGCGCCGGCGTTGTTGAAGCCCATCCGGTTGACCACGGCCTCGCTGTCGGGCAGCCGGAACAGCCGGGGCCGCGGGTTGCCCGGTTGGGCGTGCGCGGTCACGGTGCCGACCTCGACGAAACCGAAGCCGAGCGCCGGCCAGGCCGGCAGCGCCAGACCGTTCTTGTCCATGCCGGCGGCCAGTCCGACCGGGTTCGGGAAGCGCACCCCGAACACCTCGCGCGGCGCGGCCCGGAAGTACGTCCGGCGCAGGGCCGCCAGCACCGCCGGCCGCCGGGACAGCGCGGCCAGCCGCGCGAGGGTCCACTCGTGCGCCGCCTCCGCGTCCCCGCCCCCCAGGGCGAACAGCCGGGGCCGCACCACCCGCTCGAACATCACCGCGCACCCCCCGGACCGTTGGTCATGAGGTTGACGGCGACGGGGATCTCCTCAGCCGCCGCCAACTTCATGATCGACGCGGGCGTCGGGGTGGTCACTCGCCGGCCCGGAGCGCGGCGTGCAGGTCCTGGAGGGGGCGGACCTGGAGGTCGCCGTTGATCCTCGCCTCGATGCCCATCACCGCGGCGGCGGCGCCGGGGACGGTGGTGACGCACGGGATGTCGGCGGTGACGGCGGCGCTGCGGATCTCGTAGCCGTCGGAGCGGGCGCTCGCGCCCGAGCCCTGCGGGGTGTTGACCACCAGCGCCACGTCGCCGCCGAGGATCAGCGAGACCGCGTCCGCCCCCTCGCCCGACTCGTAGTGCTTGCGGATCTGCTCGCAGGCGATGCCGTGCCGGCGCAGCACCTCGGCCGTGCCGGTGGTGGCGACGATCTCGAACCCGAGGTCCGCCAGCCGCTTGATCGGGAAGATCATCCCGCGCTTGTCCCGGTTCGCCACCGAGACGAAGATCTTCCCGGCGGTCGGCAGCGACCCGTACGCGGCGGCCTGCGACTTGGCGAACGCCCGGCCGAAGCCGGTGTCGATGCCCATCACCTCGCCGGTGGACCGCATCTCCGGGCCGAGGAGCACGTCGATGCCCTTGCCGGCCGGGGTACGGAACCGCTTGAACGGCAGCACCGCCTCCTTGACCGCGATCGGCGCGTCGGCCGGCATGGTGCCGCCGTCGCCGGTGGGCGGCAGCATCCCCTCGGCGCGCAGCTGCGCGATGGTGGCACCGAGCGCGATCCGGGCCGCCGCCTTGGCCAGCGGCACCGCCGTGGCCTTCGACACGAACGGGACGGTCCGGGAGGCGCGCGGATTGGCCTCCAGCACGTAGAGCGTGTCGCCCTGCAACGCGTACTGCACGTTGAGCAGGCCGCGCACCCCGACGCCGCGGGCGATCTCCTCGGTGTAGCGGCGCACCTGGGCCAGGTGCGAGCCGGCAAGCGTGATCGGCGGCAACGCGCAGGACGAGTCGCCGGAGTGGATGCCGGCCTCCTCGATGTGCTCCATCACGCCGCCCAGGTAGACGTCGCCGTCGGCGTCGACGAGCGCGTCCACGTCGATCTCGATGGCGTCGTCGAGGAACCGGTCGACGAGCACCGGGCGGTCCGGCGAGATGGCGGTGGCCCGGCCGATGTAGTCGCGCAGCGTGGCGTCGTCGTAGACGATCTCCATACCCCGGCCGCCGAGCACGTACGACGGCCGGACCAGCACCGGGTACCCGATCTCGTCGGCGATCGCCTTCGCCTCGTCGTACGAGGTGGCCATGCCGTGCGCGGGCGCCCGCAGCCCGGCCCGGGCCAGCACCGCGCCGAACGCGCCCCGCTCCTCGGCCAGGTGGATCGACTCCGGGGAGGTGCCGACGATCGGCACCCCGGCGTCCTTGAGCCGCTGGGCCAGGCCCAGCGGGGTCTGGCCGCCGAGCTGGACGACCACCCCGACCACGCCCGGTCCACCGGCCGCCTTGCCGGAGCTGTCCTCGGCGTGCCAGACCTCCAGCACGTCCTCGAACGTCAGCGGCTCGAAGTAGAGCCGGTCGGCGGTGTCGTAGTCGGTGGAGACGGTCTCCGGGTTGCAGTTGACCATGACCGTCTCGTAGTTCACGCCCCGCAGGGCCTGGACGGCGTGCACGCACGAGTAGTCGAACTCGATGCCCTGCCCGATCCGGTTCGGACCGGAGCCGAGGATGAGCACCTTCGGCCGGTCCGAGGGCGCCACCTCCGTCTCCTGGTCGTACGTCGAGTAGTGGTAGGGCGTGGTCGCCTCGAACTCGGCCGCGCAGGTGTCGACAGTCTTGTAGACCGGCCGGATCCCGAGCCGGTGGCGCAGCGTGCGCACGCCGTCCTCGGCGGCCAGCTCGGGACGCAGCGCGGCGAGCTGCCGGTCGGACAGACCGGCCCGCTTGGCCCGGCGCAGCAGGCCGGCGTCGAGCACCGGCGCGTCCACGATCTCGGCGCGCAGCTCGACCAGCGCGGCGATCTGGTCCAGGAACCACGGGTCCATGCCGCCTGAGGCCTCGGACACCTCGGCGATCGACGCGCCCAGGCGCAGCGCCCGCTCGACGGTGTAGAGCCGGCCGTCGTGCGGCATCCGCAGTGCGGCGAGGGTGTTCTCCTTCGTCGCGCCCTCCGGGTCCGCAGTGGTCCAGAAACCGGACGCCTTGGTCTCCATCGAGCGCATCGCCTTGTTCAGCGCCTCGGTGAAGTTGCGGCCCAGGCTCATCGCCTCGCCCACCGACTTCATGGTGGTGGTCAGCTCCGGGTCGGCGCCGGGGAACTTCTCGAACGCGAACCGGGGAATCTTCACCACCACGTAGTCGAGCGTCGGCTCGAACGCCGCGGGCGTCTTGAGGGTGATGTCGTTGGGGATCTCGTCGAGCGTGTAGCCGATGGCGAGCTTCGCGGCGATCTTGGCGATCGGGAAGCCGGTGGCCTTGGACGCCAGCGCCGAGGAGCGCGACACCCGCGGGTTCATCTCGATCACGACGATCCGGCCGTCGGCCGGGTTCACCGCGAACTGGATGTTGCAGCCACCGGTGTCCACGCCGACCTCGCGCAGCACCGCGATGCCGAGGTCACGCAGCCGCTGGTACTCCCGGTCGGTGAGCGTCATCGACGGCGCGACGGTGACGCTGTCGCCGGTGTGCACGCCCATCGGGTCGACGTTCTCGATCGAGCAGACCACCACCACGTTGTCGTGGCGGTCGCGCATCAGTTCGAGCTCGTACTCCTTCCAGCCGAGCACGCTCTCCTCGATGAGCACCTCGTGCACCGGGCTGGCGGCCAGCCCGGCGCCGGCGATGCGCTCCAGGTCCTCGTCGGTGTGCGCCATGCCGGAACCGAGGCCGCCCATGGTGAACGACGGGCGGATGACCACCGGCAGGCCCAGCTCGGCGACGGTGTCCCGGACCTCGTCCATCGAGTGGCAGACCCGCGAGCGCGGGGTCAGCGTGGACGGGTCGTCCAGGCCCAGGCGTACGCCAGCCTTGGCGACGATGTCCTTGAACAGCTGGCGGTCCTCACCCCGGTTGATCGCCTCGATGTTGGCGCCGATCAGCTCGACGCCGTACTTCTCCAGCACGCCCGCCTCGTGCAGGGCGACCGCGGTGTTCAGCGCGGTCTGCCCGCCCAGGGTGGGCAGCAGCGCGTCCGGGCGCTCCTTGGCGATGACCAGCTCGACGAACTCCGGGGTGATCGGCTCGACGTAGGTGGCGTCGGCGAACTCCGGGTCGGTCATGATCGTCGCCGGGTTCGAGTTGACCAGGCTGACCCGGATCCCCTCGCTGCGCAGCACCCGGCAGGCCTGGGTGCCGGAGTAGTCGAACTCGCAGGCCTGTCCGATCACGATCGGCCCGGAGCCGATCACCAGGACGTGCTTCAGGTCGGTCCGCTTAGGCATTCTTGCCGCCTTCGATCAACTCGGCGAAGCGGTCGAACAGGTAGTCCGCGTCGTGCGGGCCGGCCGCCGCCTCCGGGTGGTACTGGACGGTGAAGGCGGGCACGTCCACGGCCCGCAGCCCCTCGACCACGTTGTCATTGAGGCAGACATGGGAGACCCGGACACCACCGAACTCGGTCTGGATCACCTGATCCGGCACCACGGCCCCGTCCACGGCACCCGGCATCTGCACCGCGAAGCCGTGATTGTGGCTGGTCACCTCGACCTTGCCGGTGGCCCGGTCGAGCACCGGCTGGTTGATGCCGCGGTGGCCGTATCCCAGCTTGTAGGTACCGAAGCCGAGCGCCCGGCCGAGGATCTGGCTGCCGAAGCAGATGCCGAACAGCGGGATCCGCCGGGTCAGCACCTCCCGCGCGAGGGCCACCGGGCCGTCGGCGGTCGCCGGGTCGCCCGGGCCGGGCGAGAAGAACACCGCGTCCGCGCCGGTGGCCAGCAGGTCGTCGATGGTCGAGCCGGCCGGCAGCACGTGCGTGGTGACGCCACGGGCGGCGAGCCGGCGCGGCACGTTGCGCTTGATGCCCAGGTCCAGCGCCGCCACCGTGAACCGGTGCTCGCCCTGCGCCTGCACCACGTACGGCTGCCCGGTGCTCACCTCGGCGGACAGGTCGGCGCCGACCATCTGCGGCGAGCGGCGGACCCGCTCCAGCAGCGCGGCCGGGTCGTCGTCGACGCTGGAGACGCCGACCCGCATCGCGCCGCGCTCGCGCAGGTGCCGGGTCAGCGCGCGGGTGTCCACCCCGCTGATGCCGACCACACCGTCGGCGGCGAGCCGGTCCTCCAGGCCGCCGTCGGCCCGCCAGTTCGAGCTGATCCGGGCCGGGTCGCGCACCACGTACCCGGCCACCCAGATCCGGCCGGACTCGTCGTCCTCGGCGTTGACGCCGGTGTTGCCGATGTGCGGCGCGGTCTGCACCACCACCTGACGGTGGTAGGAGGGGTCGGTGAGCGTCTCCTGGTAGCCGGTCATGCCGGTGTTGAAGACCGCCTCGCCGAAGGTCTCCCCGACGCTGCCGTACGCCTCGCCGTGGAACGTGCGCCCGTCCTCCAGGACGAGGATCGCTGAACGCCTGCGACTCACTTGGTTGCCTTTCCGTCCAGGACCGTCGGCTCGCCGCGCAGGAAGGTCGCCACGATGCGACCCGGCAGCGTCATGCGGGCGTACGGGGTGTTGCGACTGCGACTGGCCAGCTCCGCCGGCTCGATCACACGGCGGGCGGCCGGGTCCACCAGGGTCAGGTTGGCCGGTACGCCGGGCGCCGGGTCGAGGCCGTGCCCGGTCAGCCCGGCGATCCGGGCCGGCGCCCGGGACATCCGCTCGGCGATCAGGTCCCACTGCGGACCGAACACGTCGAGCGCGATGGACAGCGCCGTCTCCAGGCCGAGCATGCCCGGCCGGGCGTACGCCCACTCGCACTCCTTGTCCTCCACGGCGTGCGGCGCGTGGTCGGTGGCGATGATGTCGATCACGCCCTCGGCCAGTGCCTCCCGCAGCGCGGCGACGTCGGTGGCGGTACGCAGCGGCGGGTTGACCTTGAAGACCGGGTCGTACGTCTCGGCCCGTTCGTCGGTCAGCAGCAGGTGGTGCGGCGTCACCTCGGCGGTCACCCGCACCCCGCGCGCCTTGGCCTGCCGCAGCACCTCGACGCTGCCGGCGGTGGAGACGTGGCAGACGTGCAGCCGGCTGCCGACGTGCTCGGCCAGCAGCACATCCCGGGCGATGATCGCCTCCTCGGCGACGGCCGGCCAGCCGGTCAGCCCGAGCCGGGTGGAGACCTCGCCCTCGTGCATCTGCGCACCCTCGGTGAGCCGGGGCTCCTCGGCATGCTGGGCGATCACCCCGTCGAACGCCTTGACGTACTCCAGCGCCCGGCGCATCAGCCGCGGGTCCGACACGCAGTGCCCGTCGTCGGAGAAGATCCGCACCCGGGCCGCGGAGTCGGCCATCGCGCCCAGCTCGGCCAGGCGCTCCCCGGCCAGCCCGACGGTGACCGCGCCGATCGGCTGCACGTCGACCAGGCCGGCCTCCCGGCCCAGCCGCCAGACCTGCTCGACCACGCCGGCGGTGTCGGCGACCGGCGAGGTGTTCGCCATCGCGCACACCGCCGTGTAGCCGCCGAGCGCCGCCGCCCGGGACCCGGACTCGACCGTCTCGGCGTCCTCCCGGCCCGGCTCGCGCAGGTGGGTGTGCAGGTCGACCAGGCCGGGCAGCGCGACCAGCCCGGTCGCGTCGAGCACCGTGGCGTCGCCGGCGGTCAGGCCGGCGCCGACCTCGGCCACCACACCGTCGCGGACGAGCAGGTCGGTCGGCTCGCCGTCGAGCACACGGACGTTCCTGATGAGGTACGCGGTCACCGGTTGTTCCCTCCGAGCAGCAGGTAGAGGACGGCCATCCGCACGGAGACCCCGTTGGCGACCTGTTCGACGATGGTGGAGCGGGACGAGTCGGCCACCTCGGGCGTGATCTCCATCCCCCGGTTCATCGGGCCGGGGTGCATGACGATCGCGTGCTCGGGCAGCCGGCGCATGCGCGGCCCGTCGAGCCCGTACCGGCGGGCGTACTCCCGGGCCGAGGGGAAGTAGGAGTCGCTCATCCGTTCCCGCTGCACCCGCAGCATCATCACCACGTCCACACCGGGAAGAACGGTGTCGAGGTCGTAGGAGACGTCGGTACCGGGGGCGAGCGCCGGGGAGATGTCGCGGGGGATCAGCGTCGGCGGGCCGACCAGGGTGACCTTGGCGCCCAGCGTGCTGAGCAGCAGCACGTTCGAGCGGGCCACCCGGGAGTGCAGCACGTCGCCGACGATCGCCACGTGCAGGCCGGCGAGCCGGCCCAGCCGGGACCGCATCGTGTACGCGTCGAGCAGCGCCTGGGTGGGGTGCTCGTGGGTGCCGTCGCCGGCGTTGACCACCGACCCGTCCACCCAGTCGGCCAGCCGGTGCGGCGCGCCGGAGGCGGGGTGCCGGACGACCACCGCGTCGGCGCCCATCGCCTGGAGGGTCAGCGCGGTGTCCTTGAGGCTCTCCCCCTTGGCCACGCTGGAGCCCTTGGCGGAGAAGTTGATCACGTCGGCGCTGAGCCGCTTGGCGGCCGCCTCGAACGAGATCCGGGTCCGGGTGGAGTCCTCGTAGAAGAGGTTGACCACCGTGCGGCCGCGCAGGGCGGGCAGCTTCTTGACCTCGCGGCCGGCCACGGTGGCCATCTCGGCCGCGGTGTCCAGGACCAGGGTGGCGGTGTCGGCGTCCAGGTCCGCGCCGGAGAGCAGGTGACGGATCATGAGTGGGCACCTCCGAACAGACGTACCTCGTCGGTGCCGTCGGTCTCGGCGAGGGTGACCTTGACGTTCTCGGCCAGCGCGGTCGGGATGTTCTTGCCCACGTAGTCGGCGCGGATCGGCAGCTGGCGGTGCCCGCGGTCGACCAGGACGGCGAGCTGCACGGACGCCGGGCGGCCGACGTCGCTGAGCGCGTCCAGCGCGGCCCGCACGGTGCGGCCGGAGAAGAGCACGTCGTCGACGAGGACGACCCGCTTGCCGTCGATCCCGCCGGGCGGCAGGTCGGTCGGGCCGACCGCGCGGGTGGCGTGCCGGCGCAGGTCGTCGCGGTAGAGGGTGATGTCGAGCACGCCGACCGGGACGGTCACGTCCTCGAAGGTGCTGATCCGGGCGGCGAGCCGCTTCGCCAGGGGCACGCCCCGGGTGGGGATGCCGAGCAGCACGGTGTCGGCGGCGCCCTGGGTCTTCTCCAGGATCTGGTGGGCGATGCGGTCGACCACCCGCGAGACGTCGGCGGCGGCGAGGATCACCTTCACCGAGGGTTGTCGCGGCGGCGACGAATGGGCAGCCGGTGGGTAGGCCACGGCGGACCTCCTTCCCCGCCTCACGGGACGGGTCGTTAAAGGACGTCTGATCGACTCCGGCGGACCCGCGAGGGCCCGGACGGGGCTTCACGCCACGTTACCAGCGGTCACCGGGCCCACCGTCGGCGGTCCTGACCTGCTGGTCAGCCCGGAGAAATGCGGACAAGCCACACCGGCCCCCCGGAGCCGGTGGAGAGCAACACTTGACCACGTGTCGCAATCCCCGTACCGTCACGCTCCGTAGCGATAGCTGGGAGAACCCCGAGCAGCACTGGGAGTGTCCGAATGCCCTCTGAATACGCCAAGTCGCTGGGCGCCCGCCTGCGCTCCATCCGCCAGCAGCAGGGGCTGTCCCTGCAGGGGGTGGAGGAGAAGTCGAACGGGCGGTGGAAGGCCGTGGTGGTCGGCTCGTACGAGCGCGGCGACCGCGCCGTCACCGTGTCCCGCCTGGCGGAGCTGGCCGACTTCTACCGCGTTCCCGTCTCGGAGCTGCTGCCCGACGGCAGTGGGGTGCGTCACGAGCCCACCAGCAAGATCGTGCTGGACCTGGAGCGGCTCTACGACGAGGCCTCCGAGGACCTCGCGTACGTGGCCCGCTACGCCCGCGCCATCCAGCAGCAGCGTGGTGACTACAACGGCCGGGTGCTCTCCATCCGCGCCGACGACCTGCGCGCCCTCGCCATCGTCTACGACGCCTCGCCGTCGGGTCTGATCGAGCGGCTGACCGAGCACGGCGTGCTGGTCGCCGACCCGCGGGCGTTCTTCGCGTCCTGACCCACCCGTACGTCGAAAGGGCCCGTGCCGTCCGGCACGGGCCCTTCGTCGTTGCGGCGCGTCAGCGCGTGGCGTACTCGGCGATGCGGCCGAGGATGCCGTTGAGGAACCGGGGCGAGTCGTCGGTCGACATCTGCCGGGCCAGCTCGACGGCCTCGCTGATCGCCACCGCGTCGTCGATCTCGTCGACGTAGAGCAGCTCGTAGACGGCGATCCGGGCCAGGTTGCGGTCGACCACCGGCATCCGGTCCAGCGTCCACCCCTCGGCGTAGCTGGCGATCGTCTCGTCGATCCGGTCGAGGTGCGCCGCGACGCCCTCGACCAGCCCGACCGCGTAGCCGAGGTGGTCGGGGTGGGGCCGCTCGATCCGCTCCAGGTAGCCGGCCAGGACCTCGACCGGGGGACGGTCCCGCAGGTCGGCCTCGAAGAGCACGTCCAGCGCCCGCTTGCGCGCCTTGCGGCGCGCCGGCATCTGCTGCTTCGGACCCTCGGCCATCAGGCTCGGCCGAGGTAGCGGCCGTCGCGCGTGTCGACCTTGATCTTCTCACCGGTGGTGATGAACAGCGGCACTCCGACGGTGGCGCCCGTCTCGACGGTGGCCGGCTTGGTGCCGCCGGTCGACCGGTCGCCCTGCAGGCCCGGCTCGGTGTAGGTGACCTCGAGCACGACCGAGGTCGGCAGCTCGATGTAGAGCGGGACGCCCTCGTGGGTGGCGACGGTCGCCTCGGCCTCGGGGAGGAGGTAGTTGGCGGCCTCGCCGACGACGCCGCCCATGACGGTGATCTGGTCGAACGTCTCCAGATCCATGAAGACGAAGTCCTCGCCGTCGGCGTACAGGTACTGCATGGTGCGCTTGTCCACGGTCGCCGTCTCGACCTTGGTGCCCGCGTTGAAGGTCTTGTCGACCACCTTGCCGGACAGCACGTTCTTCAGCGTGGTGCGCACGAAGGCACCACCCTTACCGGGCTTGACGTGCTGGAACTCGACGACGGCCCACAGCTCGCCGTCCAGGTTGAGTACCAGGCCGTTCTTCAGGTCGTTGGTGGTGGCCATTTCCTGCCTTGATCATCAATTGGCGGACAGACCCGCCAAGTCTACTAGCTGTGTCGAATCGGACCCGGGCCCCAGGTGACGCAGCGTCAGGCGCCGGCGCCGAGCCGGAGCGCCAGGTGGTGCAGGGCGAGCCGGTAGCCGTCCACGCCCAGACCGCAGATCACCCCGGTGGCCACGGCGGAGACCACCGAGTGGTGCCGGAACTCCTCGCGGGCGTGGATGTTGGAGATGTGCACCTCCACCAGGGGGCCGCGCAGCAGGGCGCAGGCGTCGCGGACCGCGATCGAGTAGTGCGACCAGGCGGCCGGGTTGAGCACCACCGCCGCCTCCTCGTCGGCCGCCCGGTGCAGCCAGCCCAGCAGCTCGTGCTCGGCGTCGGTCTGCCGGACCACCACGTCCAGTCCCAGCTCACGACCGGTCCGCTCGCAGTCGGCCACCAGCTCGGCGTAACTGGTCACGCCGTAGACGTCGACCTGGCGGGTGCCGAGCCGGCCCAGGTTCGGCCCGTTGAGCACGTAGACCCTCACGAGCTGATCTCCCGGTACGCCTCGGCGAGCAGCTCGTCCGACGGCGCCTCCAGGATCGCCGGACGGGCGAGCCCGTCCAGCACCACGAACCGCAGCCGGCTGCCCCGGGCCTTCTTGTCCACCCGCATCGCGGCGAGCAGCTCGGGCCAGGCGTCCGCCCGGTAGCCGGTGGGCAGGTCGAGCGCCGCCAGCACGTCCCGATGCCGACGCGCGGTCTCCTCGTCGAGCCTGCCGGCGAGCCGCGCCAGGGTGGCGGCGTAGACCAGCCCGACCGCGACGGCATGCCCGTGCCGCCAGCGGTAGCCCTCCACCTTCTCGATCGCGTGGGCGAGGGTGTGCCCGTAGTTGAGCACCTCCCGTACCCCGGACTCGCGCAGGTCACCGGCGACCACGTCGGCCTTGACCCGCACCGCGCGCTCGACCAGCTCGCGGGTCACCGGGCCGGTCGGGTCCAGCGCGGCGGCCGGATTCCGCTCCACCAGGTCGAGGATCACCGGGTCGGCGATGAACCCGCACTTGACCACCTCGGCCATCCCGGCGGCCAGGTCGGCGGGGGGCAGGCTGTCCAGCGTCGCCAGGTCGGCCAGCACGCCGACCGGCGGGTGGAACGCGCCGACCAGGTTCTTGCCGGCCGCCGTGTTGATCCCGGTCTTGCCGCCGACCGCGGCGTCGACCATGCCGAGCAGCGACGTCGCGACCGGCACCCAGCGCACGCCGCGCAGCCAACTGGCCGCGACGAAGCCGGCCAGGTCGGTGACCGCGCCGCCGCCCACCCCGACCACCGCGTCGGTACGGGTGAAGCCCGCCGCGCCCAGCCGGTCCCAGCAGGCGGCCGCCACGTCGACGTGCTTGCCCGCCTCGGCGTCGGGAACCTCCACCAGCAGCGGCGCCACGCCGTCGGCGCGGACCCGCTCGGCGAGCCGCTCGGCGAGCGCCTTCAGCGGCGGCGCGTACAGGAAGGCCACCCGCTCCGCGCCCGGCAGCAGCCGGGGCGGCGGGTCGAGCAGGTCGCGTCCCACCAGCACGTCGTACGGCCGTTCGCCGCCGACCGGGATCCGGGTCACCTCGTCCATCGCCGGCAGCCTAGTCCAGCGCCCGGCCCCGGCGCGGCGACTGTCCACTCCGTGGGGCGTTTGTCCGCGCGTGCCCCGGTTAGGGCGGCCGGATGAGCGAGAGCACGCACCGCACGAGCATCCGGCTCCCCGCCACGATCCTCGGCATCGGGCTGGGCGGCTTCGTCGACGGCATCGCACTGCACCAGGTCCTCCAGTGGCACCACATGCTCAGCAGCACCGACACCGACCGGGTGGGAATCAGGGACTACCCGGTCGACACCGTGCCGGGGTTGCAGATGAACACGCTCTGGGACGGCCTGTTCCACGTGGTCACCTGGGTGGCGGTGCTGACCGGGCTGGCCCTGCTGTACGCCCGGGTCACCCACTCCCGGGGCCGGCTCTGGCGCTCGCCGATGCTCTGGGGCTGGGTCCTGGTCGGCTGGGGGTTGTTCAACCTGGTCGAGGGGATCGTCGACCACCACCTGCTCGGCATCCACCACGTCCGGACCGGCACGTACCAGACCTGGTGGGACCTGGGCTTCCTCGCCCTCGGCGGGATCCTGATCGCGGTCGGGTGGGCGATCCAGCGGCGGGCCGACGGGGTCGACCTCTGCGCGCCGGAGCGTCGGTGACCCTCACCCACGCCGGGCACGCCGCCGGTGCGTTCCCGGCGACCGCGTTGGTCCCGCCGGTGCTGTTCTGGGCCTACCTGGCCACCGCGTTGCGGCTGCGCGCCCCCGGCGGGCCGGGCTGGGCGCACGGGCGCACCGCGAGCTTCGGGCTGGGCACGCTGCTGGTGGCCGTCGGGCTGCTGCGGCCGGCCGACGACTTCGTCGGGCACATGTGGCAGCACCTGCTGATCGGCATGCTGGCGCCGCTGGCCCTGGTCCTCGGCGCGCCGGTCACGTTGGTGCTGCGGGCCCTGGACCGGCGCGCCGGACGCCGGCTGGTGCACGTGCTCCGGCACCCGGTCGCGCGGGTGCTCGGTCACCCGGCGACCGGTCTGCTGCTGACCGCCGGCGGCCTGTGGCTGCTCTACCTGACCCCGCTCTACCGGGCCACCCTGGACAACCCGGTCCTGCACACGCTGGTGCAGGCCCACTTCCTGCTCAGCGGTTGCCTCTTCGCCTGGTCGATCGCGGGGCCGGACCCCGGCCCGCACCGCCCCCGGGTGCCGGTCCGGCTGGTGGTGCTCGGCGTCGGGGTCGCCGCGCACGCGACGATCGCCCAACTGCTCTACGCCGGCGTCCTCGTCGACGTGCCGGCCGGCGCCGCCGAGCTGCGTGCCGGCGCCACCCTGATGTACTACCTCGGCGACCTGGCCGAGCTCGCGCTCGCGCTCGCCCTGCTCGCCACCTGGCGACCGGAACGCCCGGCCCGCCGTCCGGCCGACCACTCGGCCGGCCGGCCCGCGCCGGCCCGGGCCTGACCAGCACGAACGGGTCCACCACGGACCGCGGACCGCTCCCGGTTCTGCCGCACCGCACCACGCGGCGGGCGGACGGCCGCACGCCGACCCCATGGTCGGCCGGTGACTCCCGCCACCCGGCCAACGTCGCCCCGACCGCGCGGCAGGCCGGGGGCGGACCGTGGTCAGGGTTTGAGCAGCGCGGCGATCTCGGTGGCCAGCTCCTCCGGGGTACGCCCGTCGGTGACGACGGTCGCGGTTGCCACCTCGGCGTAGAGCGGGCGGCGCTGGTCCAGCAGGTGCTTGAGGGTGGCGCGCGGGTTCAGCGCCAGCAGCGGCCGGCCGGCGCCCAACCCGACCCGCCTGATCGCGTCGGGCAGTTCCACCGACAGGTGCACCACGGTGTGGCCGATCAGCGCGGCCCGGTTCTCCTCGGCCAGGACCGCGCCGCCGCCGAGCGCCAGCACCCCGGCGTGCGAGGCGAGCGCCGCCGCCACCGCGGCCCGCTCCAGCGTACGGAAGTGGTCCTCGCCCTCGTCGACGAAGATCTCCGGGATCGGCTTGCCGGCCTGCCGCTCGATGTCGGCGTCGGTGTCCCGGAAATCGACACCGAGCGCGGCGGCGAGCGCGGTCCCCACCGTGGTCTTGCCGGAGCCCGGCGCCCCGACCAGCACGCAGACCGGTCGGGTACTCATTTGACGACCAGGCTGTCGAGGTAGCTGGCCAGGTTGCGCCGCATCTCGGCGATCGAGTCGCCGCCGAACTTCTCCACCGCGGCCTCGGCCAGCACCAGCGCCACCATGGCCTCGGCGACCACCGCCGCGGCCGGCACGGCGCACACGTCGGACCGCTGGTTGATCGCGGTGGCCGGCTCACCGGTGGTCACGTCGATCGTCGCGAGGGCCCGGTTCAGCGACGAGATCGGCTTCATCGCCGCCTTCACCCGCAGCGGCTCACCGGTGGTGATGCCGCCCTCCAGGCCGCCCGCCCGGTCGGTCACCCGGCGTACCCCGGTCGCCGTCGGCATGATTTCGTCGTGCGCCTCGGAGCCGCGGGAGCGGGCCTGCTGCCACCCGTCACCGATCTCCACGCCCTTGATCGCCTGGATCGACATCAGCGCGGTGGCCAGCCGGGCGTCGAGCTTGCGGTCCCACTGCACGTGGCTGCCCAGGCCCGGCGGCACCCCGTACGCGAGCACCTCGACCACGCCGCCGAGCGTGTCGGCCGCCTTCTTCGCGGCGTCGACCTCGGCGACCATCCGCGCGCTGGCCTCGGCGTCGAGGCAACGCAGCGGGTCGGCGTCGATCCGGGCCGCGTCCTCCGGCGTGGGCCGCAGGCCGGGCTTCACCGCCACCGGCCCCAGCTCCACCACGTGGGAGACGATCTCGACGCCGAGCGCCTGCCGGACGAGCGCCTTGGCGACCGTGCCGACGGCGACCCGGGCGGCGGTCTCCCGGGCGCTGGCACGCTCCAGGATCGGCCGGGCGTCGGTGTGCCCATACTTCTGCATGCCGGCCAGGTCGGCGTGACCCGGACGGGGACGGGTCAGGGGCGCGTTGCGGGCCTGGCTCGCCAGCTCCTCCGGGTCGACCGGGTCGGCGGCCATCACGGTGCGCCACTTCGGCCACTCGGAGTTGCCGACCCGGATCGCCACCGGGCTGCCCAGCGTCACGCCGTGCCGGAGCCCGCCGATGATCTCGACCTCGTCCTGCTCGAACGACATCCGGGCGCCCCGGCCGTAGCCGAGCCGGCGCCGGGCCAGCTCGCCGGAGATCTCCCCGGTGGTCACCTCGATGCCGGCGGGCACCCCCTCCAGCAACGCGACGAGGGCGGGTCCGTGCGATTCACCTGCAGTCAGCCAGCGCAACACAGCGGTCAGTGTGTCACGCCGGGTGGTCACCGCCGTACGCCGGTCGCCGCGTCCCGCCCACCGGACAGGCCACCTCCGCACGCTGATCTCCCACCAGGCGGCGGTGGTGTTAACAGGGGGCCCTTCCTCTACCAGAGGCGTTAAGAAGGGGCCCTTCCTTAAACCGCAAGCGCGGCGCGCATCGCGGCGCGCGGGGCGGCCACGCCGGTGAAATGCTCGAACTGCCCGACCGCCTGAGCCAGCAGCAGGTCCAACCCGGAGACCACCCGGCACCCGGCGGCCAGCGCCGCCGCCGCGAGCGGCGTGGGCCACGGGTCGTAGACCACGTCGAAGAAGACCGACTCCGGCCGCCAGTCGAAGTTGTCGGCGAGCGGATCGGCCACGCCCTTCGGCACGGTGGAGATCACCAGGTCGGCCCGGGCGTGCGCGGGCGCGCCGTCCCACTCCGCGCCGGCCAGCGGCACGCCGACCGCCGCCGCCACCGGGCGCAGCTCGT
>NZ_CADEAU010000039.1 GCF_902825405.1 Micromonospora maritima
GGCGGCGACGGCCAGCAGCAGGTGGGCCTGGTGCCGGGGACCGGTGCGCCGGCGGGCGGACACGGCGAGCAACGCGGCGGCGGCGGTCGCGACGGAGCCGCTCAGCACCGCGACGGTGACCATCCCCGGGGACGACTGCACGCGTCAACTCTGCCGGATCCGCGCCCTCCGTGGGGCACCGGGTGTGCAACTGTTGGGACACAGGGTGTACGGCGGGGGGTCGCCGCGCGGGCGGTGTCAGACTGGTAGCCATGCCTGAGCTGCGGTCGAGGACATCCACCCACGGTCGGACGATGGCCGGCGCCCGGGCCCTCTGGCGGGCCACCGGGATGACCGACGACGACTTCGGCAAGCCGATCGTCGCCATCGCGAACAGTTTCACCCAGTTCGTACCCGGTCACGTCCATCTCAAGGACCTCGGCGGCCTGGTGGCCGACGCGGTGGCCGAGGCCGGCGGCGTGGGCCGGGAGTTCAACACGATCGCGGTGGACGACGGCATCGCCATGGGCCACGGCGGCATGCTCTACTCGCTGCCCAGCCGGGAGCTGATCGCCGACGCGGTCGAATACATGGTCAACGCGCACTGCGCGGACGCCCTGGTCTGCATCTCCAACTGCGACAAGATCACCCCCGGCATGCTGCTGGCCGCGCTGCGGCTGAACATCCCGACCGTCTTCGTCTCCGGCGGTCCGATGGAGGCCGGCAAGACGGTGGCGATCGAGGGCGTCGTGCACTCCAAGATCGACCTGATCGACGCGATGATCGCCTCGTCCAACGAGGCGGTCACCGACGACCAGCTCGGCGAGATCGAGCGCTCGGCCTGCCCGACCTGCGGCTCCTGCTCCGGCATGTTCACCGCCAACTCGATGAACTGCCTGACCGAGGCGATCGGTCTGGCGCTGCCCGGCAACGGGTCGACGCTCGCCACCCACGCCGCGCGCCGGTCGCTCTTCGTCGAGGCCGGCCGCACCGCCGTGGAGATCGCCAAGCGCTGGTACGACGAGGACGACGCCTCGGTGCTGCCCCGCGCGATCGCCGGCCGGGAGGCGTTCGAGAACGCGGTCGCCCTCGACGTGGCCATGGGCGGCTCGACGAACACGATCCTGCACCTGCTCGCCGCCGCCCGCGAGGCGGAACTGGACTTCCAGGTGGCCGACATCGACGCCATCTCCCGGCGGGTGCCGTGCCTGGCCAAGGTCGCCCCGAACTCGCCGGACTACCACATGGAGGACGTGCACCGGGCCGGCGGCATCCCGGCCATCCTCGGCGAGCTGGACCGCGCCGGCCTGCTCCACCGCGACGTGCGCGCGGTGCACTCCCCCAGCCTCGACAGGTGGCTCGCCGACTGGGACGTGCGCGGCGGGTCGGCCACGCCGGAGGCGGTCGAGCTGTTCCACGCCGCGCCCGGCGGGGTGCGCACCACCGAGCCGTTCTCCACCACCAACCGCTGGTCGTCGCTGGACACCGACGCGGCCGGCGGCTGCATCCGGGACCGGGAGCACGCCTACAGCGCGGACGGCGGGCTGGCCATCCTGCACGGCAACCTGGCGCCCGACGGCTGCGTGGTGAAGACCGCCGGGGTGCCCGAGGAGTGCCTGACGTTCCGCGGGCCGGCCAAGGTCTACGAGTCGCAGGACGACGCGGTGACCGCCATCCTGGCCAAGGAGGTCGTCGCCGGGGACGTGGTGGTGATCCGGTACGAGGGCCCGAAGGGCGGCCCCGGCATGCAGGAGATGCTCTACCCCACCTCGTTCCTCAAGGGCCGAGGGCTGGGCCGCGCCTGCGCGCTGCTCACCGACGGTCGCTTCTCCGGCGGCACCTCCGGGCTGTCCATCGGGCACGTCTCCCCGGAGGCGGCCTCCGGCGGACTGATCGCGCTGGTCCGCGACGGCGACGAGATCGTCATCGACATCCCCGGCCGGTCCATCGAGCTGAACGTGCCGGCCGACGAACTGACCGCGCGGCGGGTGGCGGAGGAGAAGCGGGACCGCCCGTACACCCCGACCGACCGGCAGCGCCCGGTGTCGGCGGCGCTGCGCGCGTACGCGTCGATGGCGACCTCGGCCAGCGACGGCGCCTACCGCCGCGTGCCCGAGTAGGCACACCGCCACCGCTCGGCGACGGGTGGTCCGGGGCGAGCGAACCCTCGCCCCGGACCACCGATCGTCCGCTACGTGCCGCCGAACGGATCGGGCAGGAACAGGAACTCCTTGGCGAGGGCACGGACCTCGACCCACTCCGGGGCCGTCGACAATGCCTCCGGCTCCCAGAGGTGGGCCTTGTCCGCCCCGCTCATCAGGTCGAGCATCTGGTCGATGCGACGGGCCGACGCGGCCTGCGCCGGATCGACCAGCTCGGCCTCCTCCAACGGTTCCAGGAGAGCGACCACGGCCTCGAGCTGCAACGCCAACTCGTCCGCCGAGCCGCCGACGCCGGCCCTGCGCAGGTACTCCCGCTGGTCGTCGGGCGCCAGCGCGAGTCGGGCGACCGCCCGCGTCAGCCCACACAGCACCGAGGTGACGCGGGCGGGATGAAGGAGATCGTCCGGGTCGTAGCCCGGCGCCTGGGACATCGGATCACCTCTCCGGAGCGAAGCCGTCACTTCAGCTGGTCGAGCTTCCACTGCGGCAGCTTCTCCCGGTGCTGAGGCAACCTGGCCTCCGGCTTGTTCGGCTGCTTGACCTTCCAATAGGGCAGCTTCCCGTGATGGCCACCGCCGGGATGCCACTGGATCATCCTACCGGTGGTGAACTGCTTGCCCCGCTTGACGGCATACTCACGGAACATCCACCCCTGCCCCTTGTGGGAACCCTTGCCGAGCTTCTCGATCTGCCAGCCGGGCGACCCCTTGACGATGGCTTCCACCTGCGCGGGTGCCATGTCGTAGAGCAGGTACGGGTTGACCATGATGTCCTCGACGGACTCGAGCTGGGCACCCACCGGCCGAACAGCCGACCCCGGGCCCGCCGAGGCCGTCGTCGCCGCGGCCGCCCGAGGCGCGGCGGGCAGCGCCACCGCGTCGATCGCCGGGCGGGACGCGGCCGCCGACGCTCCGGCCAGTGGCGCGAAGAGGCCCCCTACGACCGCTCCCCCGATCATCCCGTTCGTGACGTCGGTGTTGAACTCGTCGATGTCGAAACCCTCGCCCTGGGCGGCGTCGACCGCGTGGCCGGTCGCCGCTGACGCGCCCCCGGCGAGGGCACCGCCGACGACCGCGGCCGTGACGGCGCAACCCACGCCCGCGGTGGCTCCGCACAGCGCGGCCACACCGACACCGACGGCGACCCCGACCGCGACCTGTGCGACGAACTTCCACGGGTCTTCCTGGTAGGAGTCGACCACGGACTTCGCCGCCGCACTGACGTCGTCGACGACGGTGTCGACAGCCGAACTCACCGCCCCCTTGGCCTTGTTCCAGAGCCCGGAGAAGAGCAGGCCGCTGGGATCGGAGAAGCTCGGCGGCGCATTGTTGCCGTAGGCGTAGCCGTGCATCTGCTGGGGGTCACTGGTGTCGATGATCGGGTCGACGGAGATGAAGCGACCGGTGCTCGGGTCGTACTCGCGGGCGCCGAGATGGGTCAGACCTGTCGGGTCGATCGTGCCTCCGACGAAGCCACGGTCGCCGGCCCACGCCGTCGGAGCAGAACCACGGACCTCCCCGAAGGGCAGGGTCCGCCGTCGCTGGACCAGGAGGTCGGTCGCCTTCAGGCTCAGCTCAGCAGTGTTGTGCTGGTCCGTGACGAACCACGTCAGACCACCGGCCTTGGTGCGGACCGCGATCTGCTGGTCCAGGTGCGTGTAGTAGCGGGTGCAGGTGGCGGCCGTGGACCCGGCGGCGACCTTCACCTCCATGCCGTTGGGCAGATACAACGTGCTCCCGCCGCCCTGCGGGTCCCGCCGGATGAGCCGGTTGCCCTCGGCGTCGTACAGGTAGCTGACGGTCCGACTGCCGGTCTGCGCGGAACTGAGACGGCCCTCGTTGTCCCAGGTCAGATTCTGCGACGTGCCCGCCAGGTTCCGCACGGTGGTGTTGCCGGACTCGTCGTACTGGTACGTGTCCACCTGGTCGGCGCCGACCGGGCGGTCGGTCGTCACGTCCCGCAGCTCGTGCGGTCCGGACCCGGCCACACCGCCCTGCGCCGGGTAGCGATAGGTCCGGACGGTGTCGCCGCCGGCCGCGTGCAGGATCTCCCTGCTCCGGCTACCCGTCTGCCCGGCCGCGTCGTTGTACTCGTAGCTGTGCCAGTAGGGCGCCGGCCCGCCCAGACCCGTCACCGACCGCGTGACGTCGCCGCAGTCACCCGCGCCGGGGGTCCAGGCCTCCTTCAGCCGGCGCAGGTGGTCGTAGGTGAAGCACTGGGTGTCGGTGGACTGGCCGTACGGCGCGTCGTGGACCCGGGTCAGGTTGCCGGCGTCGTCGTAGTCGTAGCTGATGTCGGCCGGTACCGAGGTGCCCTCGGGCGACACCTTGGTGTTCCGCAGCCGGTTGGTGCCGTGCTCGATGGTGTAGTTGATCTGCACCCGTTTGCCGAACGCCCCCAGGGTCCGCTCGACGAGCTTGCCGACCTTGTCGTACCCGACGGAGTAGACGTAGATCCCCAACCCGGACACGAACGTCGTCGGAGCGCCGACATCGTTGTAGTTGAACAGCATCTGCTCAGCGGCGAGGTCGTTCCGCACCGCGGGCAGGATGGTCGAGGCGATCTGCCCGTCCGGCTTGTACTGCGAGGAGAACGTGTACGAGCAGGGGTCCGCGGCGGTGGACGCACAGAGTGCGCCCTCCGTGCTCGGAATGGTCACCCGGGTGCCGCTGGGCCGGCCCGCCACGTCGTAGCCGGTCACCTCGTTCGTGTACTGCCGACCGTTGTCGAAGCGCACGGAGCTGGTGAGTTTGCCGATGCCGTTGGTCAGGGTGTCGTAGGTCCACTGGGCGCGGACCGGACCGGTCTCCGAGCCGTCGCGCAGCGTTGACTTCCGACCCAGCTCGTCGTAGGTCGTCACGAGGATCCGACCCCGCTGGTCCGTCACCTTGGTGATCTGGCCGCTGAGGTTGTACTCGGTCTGACTGACGCCCTTGTCCGGGTCCTCGTCGCGGACCTTGTGACCACGCTGGTCGTACGCGTACTTCCACTCGTTGCCGGCCGCGTCCCGGATGTTCGTGAGCTCACCGCGGTCGCTGTAGGTGTAGCGCGTCGTGTCGAAAGTGGTCGCGTCCTTGAACTGTCGCAGTTCGACGGTCCGCCCCTGGGCGTCGACCAGGCTCGCGGTCTTGGTGCCTCCCTTCGGCGGCGTGACGGTGGTCAGGTCACCCTGGTAGGCCGTGCTGGTACGCCACTTCTCCTCACCGCCGATGCCCTGGACCTTGAAGATCTCGGCGGTCGGCCGGCCCGCACCGTCGTACAGGTACTCGGTGAGCGACGGCGCCACCTCCCGACCCGCGGGCCCGAGGAGTTCGGTGCTCACCGCGGCGTTCGTGGTGTCGTAGTGCGGGTGCGTGGTCCACCACTTCAGCCCGCGGGAGTCGTAGTAGACGTCGGTGACCGCTCGACCACCGCCGGGCGCCTGCGTCTGGGTCTGCCGTTCCCGCAGCCAACCGTCGTAGAGCGTGACCGACGTCTTGTAACCGGTCCCGGTCGGGAGCATCTTCCGCGTGGTGACCGCGGTGGGCTTGGTGTTGCGGACCAGGTAGCTGAACTCCAGGTTGCTCGTCTGGGTGGCCCGGTCCCGCCCGGGCAGCCACACCTTGACCAGCCGGCCCAGCCCGTCGTATGCCAACGCGGTCTTCGCACCGTTGGGATCCACCGTCTGCGACGGCATGTTCCAGGCGGTCGCGAACGTGGTGACGGTCTTGTGCCCCTTGGGGTTGGTCACCGTGGTGCTGGTGACCGGACCCGCCGTCTCCGGCACGTACTCGGTGGTCGTGGTGTGGTTCAGCGCGTCGGTGCCGAACTTGACCCGCCCGTTGGCGTCATAGCCACTCGTGGTGATGGTCGACCAGACCGGCGAGCCTCCCTGCCAACCGCTCACCTCCTCACTCTTGACCGGCAGCCCTCGCACCGGCAGATCGGTGTCCCAGTCGTTGTTCACCCGGTCGAAGGTGGTGCGGGATTCGGACAGCAGGTCCCCGGGCAGGCTCACGGTGGCGGTACAGGCGACCCCCACCTGCTGCGTCCGCTTGACCTTGTCCAACATCCAGACGGTCCCGTTGCGGGCGTACCAGGTGCGGGTGCAGGTGTCGTCGGCCGCCGTGTTCTCGTCACCGAGGTCGTTGACCTCGTAGGGGAGGTTGTCGGAGTTGTACTTGGTGGCCGTCTGCGTCCAGCGGACGCCGTCCGCCTCCGAGGTGGTCCTGCTGTAGGTCCTGACCTTGGCGGTATTGACCATGTACGCGCGCAGCGAGTTCGCCGAGGCGGTCTGCACCGGAGTGGTGGGCGTGTTGATGCTGCCGGACACCCACGGTCCGGTGGCGCCGTTCAGGGTCGTCTCCTCGAGGAGCTGCCCCGCGTACGCGTCATGGTCCTCGACGCGCCCACCGAAGGAGTCCTCCACCCACACGTCGCGGGTGCCGCTCGCCTGCCTGTCGCCGTCCATGCCGCGCAGGTAGCGGTACTCGGTGGTCAGCTGCGTTCCGGTGGCCAGGCCCTTACGGACCTTGACGTGTCCGTATCCCCGGAACTGACCCCAGGTACGTTTCTTCTCCTTGACGAGTTCGCTGTCGTCGAAGTGCCAGGCGGGATCGTCGAGGTAGTCGTAGTAGACCTTCTGCGCCTCACCCGCGCCGGTGTTGTCGTTGGTGTCGACGAAGTCCACGACATACTTGTGGAACCAGTCCAACACCGGAGTGGTGCCGTCGTTGCTGTAGTACTGCGGCATACAGCGCTTGGTGTTGGTCGACGGCGTGGGCAGCGCGGACCGGACGCAGTCGAGTGGCTTGAAGGTCACCACGACCTGCGCACCGGTCTCGGTGGTGATGGTCCGGACCCGCCACCTGAAGAGTGCCGTCTTCCCGTCGTCCGGGCCGTCGACCCGGTTGGGCAGCGGGTCCGCCCCGGGGTCGAACACGATCTCCGGGTCGGAGGCCGCGGAGCCGCCGGCGGTCGTCACGTGGCCGGTCCTGGTCAGACCTCGCAGATACATGGGGATGCCCTCGCCGTACGGGTATCCCGCATCCAGGTACTCGTGACGCAGCGCCCAGGACTCGACGTCCACGTACGCGCCACCCGAGGTGTGCACCTGCGCCCGGATCTTCGCCAGGCGCTTCTGCGTGAAGTAGATCGGGTTGAGCTTGTCGGTGCACGGCGACGCGTGGCAGTAGCGGTCCCACGGGGTGTCGGGCCAAGCCGACGGCACCGCCCTGCCATTCGAGTCGTAACAGGTCGCACCGGCCTTGCACCGGTCCGCGACGTCGAACATCACGCGGGCCGACGCGTAGGTGGTCGACGGCGCGTCGGCACGGTTGCCGTACTCGATGCGGGTGAGGTATCCGCCGCGGTCGTAGGTGGTCCGTTTGGTGGCGTCCGACTCGCGCCCGTAGGCTCCGGTCTCCTTCGTGTAGAAGAGCGTCATCGTGTTGCCGTGCGGGTCCACGACGTAGTCGAGATTCCACCGCCAGGCCTGCGTCTCGCGGGACGCGGCGAAGTCGTTAGCCACGTAGCCCGACTCACCCGGGTGGTTGCCGTACACCTGCGTGGTCCACACCGACTCGGTCGCGGTGCCGGCACTCGCTCCGCCCATACCGTGATGGCGGCCGAAGTAGTACTGCGTACCGTCCGGCGTGGTCACCCGCCAGTACTCGCCGTCGTTGTCACCGTTGCCCAGCGACGTGTCCTTGAGCAGCTCGACCTTGGATCCGTCGTCGCTGACCCCCTTCCAGCGGCCGTTGCCGGCGTCGACCAGCTCCGTGGATCCGCCGTTCAGCGACAGGGTGGCGTTGTTCCGCCACCAGCACTGGTCGCCCGTCTTCTTCGTCTTGTTGTTCGGTGCCTTCCCGTCGACGTCATCGGTGTCGTCCGCGCATCCCTGATAGGTGCGCTCGACATAGCCGGGCCACATCTCCCAGCCGTCGCCGATCCAGGAGCCCTGGTTGTTGGTGCCTGCGGTGCGTCCGTCGATCGACTGCGAGTTGTACGACAGGGACAGCGAGGGCTCCGGGCCACCGACGCCGGGGACCACACGCAGCGGGTACGACCAGGCGAAGGCGCCCGTCTGCGCCGACACCTCCCAGGTCGAGGAGGGCGACAGGCTGGTGGCCGTGTAGTCCCCGTTGTCGCCGCTGTCCCCGGCGGCGAGGGCGATGATGCTGGACCTGTCGGCGGCGCCGACCGGCGCCACGGCGGACACCGTCCCGTCCTGGAAGTCCCGGCGCGAGACCAGCGGGGTGGCCGTGGTGCAGCCGGCCAGCTGCGGGGTGGTGAGCGCGCATTCCGGCAACGCGACCAGACGGGCCCGGGCCGCCCAGTCACCGCCGAAGGCCGCGGCGACGGAGCGGTAGTCGACGGCGACGGCTGCTCTCGCCGGTCGACGTACCGAATCGGCGCGGTTCACCTCCAGCAACAGCCCGTCGATGCCGGCACGCTTGGACCTCGACCGGTCGTGCACCCGCACGGTGACCGCCTGCAGGGGCTCCTCGCTGCCCCGGGCGGCGGCAACCTCGGCTCCGGGATCCTCGACCGGGGCGACGGACACCGGCGTCCCGGGGGCTCGTACGAGTCCGTTCCGTCCGGCCCTGCCGGTCGCCGCCCGGCTGGCGAGCCGCGGCGCCCGAGAGACGTCGACGGTCACCGAGCCGGCGGCGGGCCAGGCGACCGCGACGTCACCACGTACTTCGCGTTTCGCTGCCGTCCATGTCGGTCGCGGTGTCCAGTCGAGCTGGTGGAGCGGGATCCCCGCCGCCTTGGTGGCGTCCGGCGGTTTCCAGCCCGGTGCCGCGAGGGCGGGCACCCCCGGGATCAGCGTCACCGCCAGGACGGCGGCCATCGGCCATCCCAGCCAGCGAGTGCGGTTCGCCAGCCGGGACATCCCCGGCGGCCGGAACCGGCCATAGGTCCTGGACATGTACGCGGTCCTTCCATCGCCGACCCGGTCGGCGCTCGGCATTGCAGAAAGTCGGACGGCCACGGATGCGGGTCGCGCGGGACGCGACCCGCATCCGATGCTCAGGTGAGCGCGAGGAACTCGATCTCGACGTCTTCGGGCACCCGCTGCCATGCCCACACCTCGTCGATGTCCCCGATGAAGGCAGCGCTCACGGTCGGGCGGCCCCAGCCGGAACTGGCGAACCCGCGGCCGATGGCGAAGGAGCCGGTGCTGTCCCAGACAGAGGTGAACGCGAGCGTCTTGACCTCCGTGCGGGCGGGATCGATGAATCCGCTGGTGTCCCTGTAGTGCGCGTAGAGCTTCATGACCCCGGTCGGCCCGTCGTAGACGGCAGCGAGGTGTACCCACTCGCCGGCGACGACCGGACTCGTGGCGCAGACCCGGGACACCGCAGCGGAGGTCGAGTCACCGGCGGCCATCGAGAAGCAGTACTTCTTGTCGACGCTCTGGTAACCGAGTTCGAAGATGGTCCGGGCGGTGCCCTGTTGTGAGACGGCCGTGCGGTTCGCGCTGGTGTCGGTGACTCGCACCCAGGCGGCGACCGCGAAGCTGCGTCGCTCACCGGTCTCCGGATGCAGACCGGTGGCGAGCACCGGCACTCCGGTGCTGAATCCGCCGCCACCACTGAGACGCGCCTCGTAGTAGCCCTCCGGATAGGGGGGCGTGAGCACACCGGTCGGCGTGAAGGTCACGCCGTTGCCCGAACTGAGCGTCGGCTCCTCGTAGGAGTAGGTCACCGCGCGGTTCCCGGTACCGTTCTCGATGCCCACCGTGGCGTAGGTCCCGGTCTCCAGTTCGTCGCCGTCCAGGATGTCCGCGTAGGCGAAGGTGATGGCGCCGTCTTCGCTGATCTGCGCCTGGAAGGTGACTCGGGCGGTGAGGTCCTCTTCGAAGCCGGCGTTGCGCCACTCGACCACGAACGTGCGGTTGGGCGCGGTCCCCACGGTGGCCGTCCGGACACTCGACGCGGCGTCGAGCTCGAGGGTGGTCCAGAACGGGTAGAGAGCGAGGTTGAACTCCGTCGGCTCAGGGATGGGACCGTTGAGCCACCACGGATCGGACGGCTCGGCGAAGGTGAGTGCACCGTTGGTGGAGATCCACGCCTCGTTGTAGGAGCCGCCGTAGAAGGGCATGGCGAACGGCAACGAGATCTTGGCCAGCTCGTCGTCGCCGGTGAGTGCCACCGGGTCACTGGCCGGGATGAAGGTTCGCGGACCGCTGCTCATGGTGTACTCGGCCGCGGTCTCCGGCAGGAGGCGTCCCTGTGGCCAGCTGACCGTACCCGAGAGGGTCCCGTGGTGCGGCTTCGTGACCAGATCGACGTCGTCGTTCGCATTGCCGTCGAGCTTCCAGTGACCGGCTTCGGGGGACGGCGAGCAGACGCGGAACTCGTAGCGCGCCTCGCCGAAGCGGCCCGCGCCGTCGTAGGCGCGCACGCGGAGTACCCGGAGCATGTCCTTCTGCGGTTTGACCGTGATCACCGCGGTCTTCGGTCCGGTGCCTGCCGCGGTGATCGGAGCGCTGAAGGCGCCGCCGTCGAGTGCCCAGGTGAACTGCAGGACGCTCGTCTCGGCGCTGAGGTTGAAGGTCGCCTGCACACCGATTCCGCCGCTGCACGCTCCCGACCCGTCGTCCTCGAAGTAGAGGGCCGCGTCGGCCGGTTTGACCGTCGGCACCGCCGGCGCGGTGGAGTCGGTGGAGAACGCGAACCAGCCGGTGTAGTCGGAATAGACGCCCTGCTCGTCCTTGCTGCGGGCTCTCCATCGATAGTTGCCGTTGTTGAGCGCCGGCGTGACACGCCACTTGGCCGGTTGCGCGGGGTTGGTGGGGCCGGTCGCGTAACCCGTCTTGACACCGGTGGCCACGACCGCGCCGGCGGAGGTCTGCACCTCGAAGTAGACCGCCAGGATCGTGGCCGGGTCCGGATCGGTCGCGAAGACCGAGAGCTCCGGATCCTTGCGGCCGATGAGGGGATTGTTGGTGCAGTTCAGGTAGCAGTCGGAGATCGCCTGGCCGGTCGGCTTGTTCGGCTTGCGGTTGTAGGTCGCGGTGAGGAAGGTCTTGTTACCCAGGAAACGGGTCCACTGGTAGTCGTCCGACTCGTTCGCGGCCCGCAACCCCACGGCGAAGCGGTTCGAGTTGTTGCTGGCGCCCGCCTGGAGCTTGGTCTTCAGGGTGCCGGCGAAGACATTCGTGTCGTCGCCCTTCGGGCAACTCGACTCGTTGGCGCTGAACGTCTTGGTGTCGACGCGCGCCACCCAGTCGCCGTCGGAGTCGTTGTACCAGGTGTAGGAGCCGGGACTCGAGACGTACTGGGTCTGCCACAGCTGGATGCTGGTACTGCCGCAACTCGCGGTGTGGTCGGCCGTGACCGACAGTTCCGCCGAGGTGATGGTGCTGCCCTTCAGTTCCGTGGTGTCGAACTGCACGTGGGCTCGCCAGACGTTGGACGTCCCCCACTGCCGACCCACCCGCATCTCGGAGTACTCACCGTAGTAGGAGCGGTTCGGACTGTCGTCCATCACGTTCGTGTACCACATCGGCGAGGGCTTCGAGAACGCCGGATCGATCGTCACCGGATAGACGGTGTCCGGCGCGTCGAGCATCTGCCGCAGCGGAGACACCGACAGGTGGCCGCCCGCGACGTCGACCGGCATGGTCTCGATCCGGTGCGGCGACGGCTCCCCGGCCTGCGCCGCCCGCTCCTTCTCCAACGCGGCCGCTCGTGCCTTCGTCACCTTGCCCAGCGCCAGCTCACGGGGAGAGACCGCGGGTGCGGGCGAGTCCCACATCGTCGCGGTCGTCGAGGCGTAGACGACGGATGACCTGCCGTCGACCGCCTCGACCCGACCGTCGGATCGCTTGCGCAGGGACAGGCCGTCGGACTGCACCCGGAACGACACCCGTCCCAGCCCCGGGTTCCCGGCGGCTTCGCGCGTCTTGACGACCAGCAACTGACGGTAGGACTCGGCCTCCACCTCGACGCGCAGGTCGATTCCGGGCATCACCTCGGCGTACGTGGCGGAGTTGCCGTCGAGGACCGGCTCGGGCAGCGGCCCGCCGGGCCAGTACAACGAGTACCGCCTGCCGGGGCGACCGAAACTGAGCAACGCGGCGTCCCCGCCGGCGGACAGGACGATCGGCTCCACGACGGCACGGGCGGTCACCCCGCCATCGGGTCCGCGCTGCAGTGTGGTGTCGATGTCCCGCCAGTGCGCCCCTCGACGGACGCGCTGCGGTACGGGTGAGATGACCGAGGTCAGGGAGCCGTCCGGGTTCGCGAAGGTCTGCGACCGCTCGGACCGTCGGGAGACCACCTCCACCCGCTCCCGGCACGCCCGGGCGACTGAGAGTGCGTCCGTCTCGGCCGGAGCTTCCGCACGACACTCGGATGCCGGCGCTGCCGCGGCGTGACCTGGTGGCACCGAGACCGGAAGTAACACCAGGGCCAGGATCGGAATCAGACGGCGGACGAGCGGACGCGGCATGGCGCCTCCTGACAGGGCGTCGGTAAGTGCGCAGAACTTAGCAACGAGTCGGCCTTCTGTGGGGGCAGTTGACCTTCGCCCTGACCAACAACTGTCCGTTGTAGACAGACGTGCCGTGGAAGCCTTGTCTCCAAGGGCCGACGGCCGGTGTCGATGGGCTGCCGGACGAACGAACCTCCGACGGGGCCCCGCCAGACATCCGTCGCCGGTAGGGTCCCGCGGCGTGGAGACGACGGTGAGTTACGCGCGACTGGTCCGACCGGCGATCGACCGGGTGTACGTGGGCGCCCGCTGGGCGGCCCGCCCCCGGATGGAGGCGTTCTACGCCGAGCGCGGCTGCGAACTCGGCGCCGAGAACAGCTTCTTCTCCGGCGTGCTGGCCCGGCCGATGCCCGCCGAGGCGCTCGCCGACGGCCTCGTCTACGGCGACGGGGACATGAGCCGGGAGCTGGAGCAGGGCATCTTCGTCCGGGACGACGAGGGCGCCTGGCACCTCACCGACCTGGGGCGGGAGCTGGTGCTGTTCGCGCAGCGGGCCACCGGCGAGGCCGCCGAGGAGCTGTGGGGGGCGCTGCTGCCGGGGGTGCTGCCCGGCCTGAGCATCGTGCCCCGGCTCGCGGAGCTGGTCGGCCGGGTGCTGGCGCACGCGCAGGCCACCGGCGGGCCGGCATTCCGGGCCATGTCCCCGCCGTACGAGCCGGCGGACGCCTCCCCGGCGCTGCTGCTCGTCACCCGGCTGGGGTCGCTGCGACACCACCGCGCGGACGCGCACCGGGCCGCGTGGCGGGCCGCCGGGCTGACCGCCGACGGGATCCGCGCACTGCCGGACGGGCCGGAACGCGCGGCGGTCGAGGCCGACACCGACCGCCGCGACGAACCGGCGTACGCGGTGCTCACCGAGGCCGAGCGGTGGGAGCTGCTGGCCGGCCTCGCCGCCCTGCCCAACTAGGGATCAGGGCTGGTCCGGGTCCTCCTCGACCGGCGCCGTGCCGTCGATGGGGAGCCCGGCCTCGGAGAGCGACTCCTCGGAGGTGTCCAGGTCCGCGTGCGGGTCCTCGGGCGTCACGTCGGGGTCGGCGCCCCCGGCGTGCAGTTCGGAAAGCTCCACCGGATCAGTCATGCCGTCCAGGTACCCACCGGACGCCCGCCGAACCGGGGTGTTAAGCGGGGCCCCCGCCTCTACCGAAGGCGTTAAGCGGGGGCCCCTCCTTAGCTGTTGACGCAGCGCAGCACCGGGCGTGCGGTCAGCGCGTCGGCGTCCAGCGGCGTGTCCGCCCGCACCGTGAAGACCGCCGACTCCCCCGGCAGCAGCGTCACCAGCGCCTGGTCGACCTGCGCGGACGGGTCCAGCCGGTCCGGGAAGACGGTCAGGTCGCGCAGTACCGTGCGGGCCGTCACCCGGACCCGCTGGCCGCCGTCCGCCGGCTCGACCGAGGCGTCCCAGTCCGCCGCCGGCCAGTCGACGTCGCGGTCCTCGGCGAAGAACCACAGCGCCCGCTCCGCGGTGTCGCCGGCCTCCGCGACCAGCAGCTCGCGGCGCGCCTCGTCCGGCCGCGCCAGCTCCGCCGGCAGCGGCAGCACCACCGAGGAGTACGCCGGGACGTCGAGGTCGACCGAGGTCTTCGCCCTCGGCTCCCCGGCCAGGGTGAGTCGGGTGACCGTGGCCGGCCCGGTCCACGCCTGCCCGGTCTCGTTCACCGCGACCAGGGCCAGTCCGCCGTCGCGCGGCTGCACGGTGAGCAGCCGGTCGGCGTAGGCGCGGCGCAGCGCGTACCACAGGGGTTTGCGCCGGCCGTCGCCGTCGACGGCGGCCCAGGAGGTGACCGGCCAGCAGTCGTTGAGCTGCCACACGATGGTGCCGGTGCAGACCGGCCGGTGCGAGCGGAAGTGCTCGACCCCGAGCTGGATGGCGCGGGCCTGGTTGAGCTGGGTGTAGTAGTGCCAGTCGTCGAAGTCGGCGGGCGGCGGCAGGTGGGCGTCGAGCCCGCGCTGGAGCTTGCGGTCGCCGTCGGCCGCCTTCTGGTGGTGGGCCATGCCCGGCGAGTCGTGGGCCAGCGGCTCGTCGGAGATGGCCCGGCGCAGCGTCGCGTACGCGGGCGGGGCCTGGTAGCCGAACTCGGCGACGAAGCGCGGCACGTACTCGCGGTACTTGGTGTAGTCGTCGTCGTTCCAGACGTCCCAGATGTGCATGGTGCCGTGCGCCGGGTCGTTGGGGTGGATGTCGTCGCTGCCCGACCAGGGGCTGCCCGGCCAGTACGGGACGGTCGGGTCCAGCTCGCCGACGGTCGCGGGCAGCAGCTCCAGGTAGTAGCCGCGTCCCCAGGTGCGCCCGGCGAGCGGCTCCTGCCAGTCCCAGTCGTGCCAGCCCCAGATGTTCTCGTTGTTGCCGGTCCAGAGCACCAGCGACGGGTGGCCGGCGAGCCGCGTCACCTGTTCCCGCGCCTCCGCCTCGACCTCGGTGCGGAACGGCTCCTCCTCCGGGTACGCCGCGCAGGCGAACAGGAAGTCCTGCTGCACCAGCAGCCCGGCCTCGTCGGCCAGCTCGTAGAAGTCGTCCGACTCGTAGCGGCCGCCGCCCCAGATCCGCAGCAGGTTGACGTTGGCCCCGAGGGCCTGGTCGAACCGCTGCGCCAGCCGGGCCCGGGTGACCCGGTTGGGGAACGCGTCGTCGGGGATCCAGTTGACCCCCTTGACGAAGATCGGCACGTCGTTGACGTGCAGCGTGAACGGGGTGCCGTGGGCGTCGGGTGTGGTGTCGAGGCGCACCGAGCGGAAGCCGATCCGGCGGGACACGGCGTCCAGGTCCCGGCCGTCGGCCGCCCGCAGGGTCACGTCGAGGTCGTGCAGCGGCTGGTCGCCGTACCCGACCGGCCACCACAGCGCGGGGTCGTCGACGGTGAGGGCGAGCACGGCGGTGCGCTCCCCCGCCGGCACCGCCACCTCGGCGGCGACACCGGCGACGCCGGCGTGCACGGTCAGCGGCTCGTCGCGGGCCCGCTCCACCTCGACGTGCAGCTCCACCCGGCCGACGCCGCCGTCGACCGTGACCAGCGGCCGGACGGTCGCCAGCCGGGCGGTGGACCAGGCGTGCAGCCCGATCCGCTGCCAGATGCCGGCGGTGACCACCGTCGGTCCCCAGTCCCAGCCGAAGTTGCAGGCGGTCTTGCGGATGAACTGGAACGGCTCCGGGTACGCGTTCGGCCGGTCGCCGAGCCGGTCCCGGTGGGCCTCCGCGTAGCGGTACGGCGAGTCGAACCGTACGGCGAGGGTGTTGTCGCCGGGACGCAGCAGCGACCGGACGTCGAAGCGGTAGGAACGGTGCTGGTTCTCGGTGCGACCGACCTCGACGCCGTTGAGCGTGACCGTCGCGACCGTGTCCAGGCCGGCGCAGGCCAGGTCGACGCGGTCGTCGCCGCCGGGCTCGTGGTGGAACGTGGTCTGGTAGACCCAGTCGGTGCGTCCGATCCAGGTGAGCCGGTTCTCGTTGTCGTCGAGGTACGGGTCGGGGATGAGGCCGGCGGCGAGCAGGTCGGTGTGCACGCATCCGGGCACGGTCGCCGGCACCGCCACCCCGGCGATCTCCGGCGGCACCTGCGGGCCGGGCAGGGCCCGCAGCGTCCAGCCCTCGTGCAGCAGCGTGGAACGGCTCACGACTTCACCGCGCCTTCCATGATTCCGCGGACGATCTGGCGTCCACCGATGAACAGCATGAGCAGCAGGGGGATGGTGGCGATGAACGCGCCGGCCAGCACCCGCCGGTAGATCACGTAGTTGCCGCTGGCCAGGTCGGAGACCGCGACCATCGAGGTGGGGAAGTCGGTGCCGCTGAGCGTGATCAGCGGCCACTGGAAGTCGTTCCAGGTGGCCACGAACGTGAGCAGGCCGAGCACCGCCAGGGCCGGTCGGATCGCGGGCAGCACGATGGTGCCGTACACCCGCATGGTGGTGGCGCCGTCGACCCGGGCCGACTCGACCAGCTCGTCCGGGACGGTGTTGACGATGAACTGCCGCATGTAGAACACGCCGAACGCGGTGACCAGGCCGGGCGCGATGACCGCGAGCAGGGTGCCGTTCCAGCCGAGCTTGCCCATCACGATGTAGAGCGCCACGATGCCGAGCTGGTTCGGCACGGTGAGCGTCAGCACCACGAAGAGCATCAGCGCGTTGCTGCCCTTGAACCGCAGCTTGGCGAAGGCGAACCCGGCAAGCGAGCAGAAGAACAGCACCGAGGCGGTCACCACGGTCGAGACGATGACGCTGTTGACAAGCGACGCGGCGAAGTAGACGTCCTGGAGGGAGAAGACCTCGTCGACGTTGGTCAGGAACCGGTCGCCGGGGACGATCGCCGGCGGCAGCTTGGCCAACGCCTCGTCGTTGCTGGTGGCGATGACGAACATCCAGTAGAGCGGGAACGCGGCGAACAGCATGCTGACCGCGAGCAACAGATAGGTCCAGAGGCCGGCGGGGGTCTCCTGCGGCGCGCGGGCCATGGCACGCCGCTTGCGCCGGGCCGGCGGCGCGCTCGGCCGCGATGCCAGGGCGGTCATTTGCGTCCTCCCGAGAGTCGGTTCGTCAGCAGGTAGTTGACGCCGGCGACGACCAGGATGATCAGGAACAGCGCCCAGGACATGGCGGCGGCGTAGCCGAGGTTGAGGTCCTTCCAGCCGACCTTGTAGATGAGCTGGGCGATGGTCTGCCACTCACCGTTCGGCCCTCCGGTGGCGGCCTGGGCGTTCGGGTCGAACAGCATCGGCTCGGTGAAGAGCTGGAGGCCGCCGATGGTGGAGAGGATCACGGTGAACAGGACCACCGGCTGGATCATCGGCACGGTGATCCGCCAGAGCTGCTTCCACTGGCCGGCGCCGTCGATCGCGGCGGCCTCGTAGACGTCGCGCGGAATGGACTGCATGGCGGCCAGGTAGAGCAGCGCGTTGTAGCCGATCCACTTCCAGTTGACCATGGTGGCGATGGCGATCCAGGCGTGCAGCTTGTCGGCCCGCCAGTCGATCGGGTCGTCGGCGCCGCCGATGCCCAGCAGGCCGAGGACCCAGTTGGCCATGCCGAAGTCGCGGGAGAAGAAGACGCTGAACACCATGGTCGAGGCGACGATCGGCGTCACGTACGGCAGCAGCACGCCCACCCGCCACCAGGTCTGCGCCCGCAGCTGCCGGTTGAGCAGCGAGGCGACCAGCAGGGCGAGCAGCAACTGCGGCACGGTGGAGAGCAGGAAGATGCCGAAGGTGTTGTAGAGGGCGTTCCAGAAGTCCTCGTCGGCGACGAGCCGGCTGAAGTTCTCGAAGCCCGCCCAGTAGGGCAGCGTCGGGTCGTCGAGCCGGTAGTTGCGCAGCGAGACCACCGCGTTGAACAGCAGCGGGAACAGCCCGAACACGATGAAGAGCAGGAAGAACGGCGCGATCATCAGGTACGGCATGTAGCGCATGTCGAAGCGGTACAGCCGGTTGCGCCAGGTCAGCCGCCGGTCGTGGGCCCCGGGACGGCCGCGCTCCGGCGCGGGTCGGCGGCTCGGCGGCGCGGGCGCGGCACGGGTGCTGGACATCGGATCACTCCAGAGCCGGAGAGGGTGGACGGGTACGGCGGTGCCGGAGCGGTCGGGTTCCGCTCCGGCACCGGTGGTGCGTCAGGACTTGGCGGCCTTGTCGGCCTCCTTGACCGCCTCGTTCCAGGCGGCGTCCGGCTTCAGCGACTTGTTCTCCACCCGGCGGATGACGTTCTCCACCGCGACCCGGGTCGGGCCGTTCTTCTTGCCCAGGTACTGCGGGGTGAGGCCCTGCGCCATCTTCGGGAAGATCTGGCCGACCGGGGCGTTGTTGAAGAACGGGTTCTTGAAGTCGGCGATCGCCGGGTCGGCGTAGAGCGCCGGCTGCGACGGCAGGTTGCCGACCTTCTTGAAGATCTCGATCTGCTGCTCCGGCGCGACCAGCCACTCCAGCAGCTTGTACGCCTCGTCGACGTGCTTGCCCTGCTTCGGGATGGTCAGGAACGAGCCGCCCCAGTTGCCGCCGCCGCCGGGGACGGCGGCGATGTCCCACTTGCCCTGGGTGCCGGGCGCGGTGTCCTTGATGTGGCCGAGCATCCACGCCGGGCAGGCGAGCACCGCGAACGCGCCGCTGGTGAAGCCCTTGTCCCAGTCGGCCTGGAAGCTGACCAGGTTGGCCGAGAGCCCGGAGTCGACGGCCTTGACCGTGTAGTCGAACGCGACCTTCGGGCCCTGCTCCATCTGGAGCTGCTCCTGGTCGTTGTAGAAGCCCACCTGCTGCTGGCCGAGGATCGGGTTGAACAGGTTGGTGCCGGCGTCGATGAACTTCTTCTTGGTCTTGCCGGTGTACTGCTGGCCGACCTCCAGGAACTTGTCCCAGGTGGGCCAGAGCGCGGAGACCTGGTCGCGGTCGGTGGGCAGGCCGGCGGCCTTGAACAGGTCGGTGCGGTAGCACATGGCCAGGCCGCCGACGTCGGTGCCGAGGCCGATCTGCGTCTTGCCGTCGGCGGACAGCGACTGCTTCCACTTCCAGGGCAGGTACTTGCTCTCGTAGGAGCCGGCGCCCTTGTCCAGCAGGTTGACGAACTTGTCGGACTGGCTGCGGAACTGGACCATGAAGCCCTCGTCGATCGCCGCGATGTCCGGCGCGCCGTTGCCGGCGACGAGCTTCTTCTGCAGGTCCTCGTGCTGGGCGTTGTACTCGCCCGAGTTGAGCTGGATCTTGACGTTGGGGTGCTCGGCCTCGTACTTGGTCTTGAGGTCCTGCAGGCCGAAGTCGCCCCAGAAATTGATCTTCAACGTGACCTGACCGTCGGCCGCGTCCGAGCCGCCGGTGGTGCTCTTGCCGCTACAGGCGGCGACCATGACCAGGCTGACGGCACCGACGGCGGCCGTGCGCGCCCAGTGCGTCCAGGACCGTTTCATGTCATCCTCCGCGCCGAATGGGAACGCTCCCGAGATCGAGAGACGTTGACTGAACCGGATAAGTGAGGCCACCGTACGGTTCACCTTCGGCACTGTCAACGGCCGGTTAACAGCGAGGCCGTCCCGTAACCTTCGACGACGGATGGGAGCGCGACCATGCGTGGTGGAGCGCTTTCCGGAGCAGTTTCGTGAGCGCAGGGGGTGGCGGACAGGGGTGGGGGTAGCCGTACGCTGAACCGCACAAGTGACGAACTGTGCAGTTCAGTCGTGGAGGGTCCGCCGCGCCGACCGGTCGGCGAGCCCGGTGCAGTAGCGTCACTTGCCGCCGGCCACCCCGGCGGTCGAGAGCGCCCGCGAGGGCCGGACACAGTGGAGGACGCTGCGGTGAAGCGGCCGACCATCGCCGACGTCGCCCGACGCGCCGGAGTCTCCAAGGGCGCGGTGTCGTACGCGCTCAACGGGCAGCCCGGCGTCTCCGAGGCGACCCGTCAGCGCATCCTGGCGATCGCGGCCGAGATCGGGTTCAGTCCGAGCAGCGCCGCCCGGGCGCTCTCCGGCGCCACCGCCAAGGCGGTCGGGCTGGCACTGTGCCGGCCCGCCCGGATACTCGGCATCGAGCCGTTCTTCATGGAGCTGATCAGCGGCGTCGAGGCCGAGCTGTCCGCCCGCTCGTACGCGCTGACCCTCCAGGTGGTGACCGACCAGGAGGCGGAGATCGCGGTCTACCGCCGCTGGTGGGCCGAACGCCGGGTGGACGGGGTCTTCGTCTGCGACCTGCGTACCGACGACCGGCGGGTGCCGGCCCTGGAGGAGCTGCAACTGCCCGCGGTGGTGATCGGCGGCCCCGGGCACACCGGCAGCCTGGCCAGCGTCTGGTCGGACGACGCGGCGGCCCTGGTCGAGACCGTCGAGTACCTGGTCGCGCTCGGCCACCGGCGGATCGCCCGGGTCGGCGGCCTTCCCTCGCTGCTGCACACCGAGATCCGCACCGACGCGTTCACCGACGTGTGCCGGCGGCTCGGGCTGGACGAGGCGAGCACGGTCTGGTCGGACTACACCGGCGAGGAGGGGGCGCGGGCCACCCGGCGCCTGCTCAGCTCCGCCAACCGTCCGACGGCGGTGATCTACGACAACGACGTGATGGCGATCGCCGGGCTCTCGGTGGCCCAGGAGATGGGGCTCGCCGTCCCCGGCGACCTGTCCATCGTCGCCTGGGACGACTCCCCGCTCTGCCAGCTGGTGCACCCGCCGCTGACCGCGCTGGGCCGGGACATCCCGGCCTACGGGTCGCACGCGGCCCGGCAGCTCCTCGCCGTGATCGCCGGGGAACCGGTGAGCGGACTCCAGGACGAGACCGCCCACCTCACCCCGCGCGGCAGCACCGCGCCGCCGCGCGCCCGCTGAACCGGTTCAGCTCCCGGGTCACCGGTCCTCACCGGGACGCCGACGGATACTCCTCGAACCACGCCTCGACCCGCTCCGCGGTCGCCGGCCGGGCCAACGCGAAGCCCTGCCCGTACCGGCATCCGGCCCGGCGCGCGCCGGCCACCTGACCGTCCGACTCCAGCCCCTCGACCACCACCTCCACGCCGAGCCGGTCGCCGAGGTTGGCCACCACGTCGATCAGCGGGCGCTGCCCGTCGGCGCCGGGCGCCACCAGGTGCGGGCCGACCTTGAGCAGGTCGATCGGCAGCCGGCGCAACTGGGCCAGCGAGGCGTGCTCGGCGCGGAAGTCGTCGAGCGCGGTGCGCACCCCGAGCGAGCGGAGACCGGCCAACCGGGCCACCACCGTGGACAGCTCCGCGCCCACCGCCGGTTCCGCCACCTCCACCACCAGGCGCTCCGGCGGTACGTCGTACGCGGCCAACGCGGTCGCGGTACGGGCCACGAAGTCCGGCGCGGCCAGCTCACGCGGGGTCACGTTCACCGCCATCCACAACTCCCGGCCCCCCTCCGACCAGGCGGCGAGCTGCCGGCAGGCCCGGTCCACCACCCACCACCCGACCTCACCGAGCAGGTCGAGGTCGGCCGCCACCGGCAGCAGTTCCGTCGGCAGCACCGTGCCCAACGCCGGGCTGCGCCAGCGCAGCAGCGCCTCGGTGCCCACCGGCATCCGGTCGACCAGCGCCACCACCGGCTGGTAGACCAGGTCCAGCTCACCCCGGGCCACCGCACCGGGCAGCTCCCGCTCCAGGTCGAGCCGGCGGACCAGCTGCTCCTCCAGGTAGGCGTCGTACCACTCGACCCGGTCCCGGCCCAGCTGCACCGCCCGTCGCCGGGCCAGGCCGGCCTGACGGAACACGTCCTCCGGCTCGCCGCCGGTGGTCTCGGCCAACCCCACACCCACCGCCAGCCGGACCACGGCCCCCGCCCGCCGGTACGGCTCGACGAGCGCCGCCAGCAGCCGGGTACCCAGCGCGTACGCGAGCACCGGACCGAGATCGGTGAGCACGGCGTACTCGGTGTCGCCGACCCGGGCGACCAGGTCGTGCGGGCCGCAGCCGGCCCGGAGTCGCCGCCGCACCTCGGCCAGCACCGCCGCGTCCGGCGCCGTCCCGTCCTCGCCGTGCAGGTCCAGCACGAGCAGTGCGCCGCCGCT
>NZ_CADEAU010000040.1 GCF_902825405.1 Micromonospora maritima
CGACCGGGCCGGCGCTGCGCAGCGGCACGGACTGGACCCCGGAACGCCTCGCCGGCAGTCGGGCCGGCGCCGCGGCCGCCCCCTCCGCCAAGTCGATGCGACCGGACATGGCCGGTCCGTCGGGCGCGGCGGAGGGCGGCCGGGAGACGCCGTTCGCCTCGGACAAGAACCGCCTCGGCGCCGTCGGAGGGCTGGACCGGCTCGCCCGTCCCGAGGCGCTGGACGCCTGCCTGACCGCGATCGGTGCCGAACACGGCGCCACGCCCCTCGCCGTCGACGTGGTCGACTACGCCCGCTTCCAGGGCGCACCGGCGCTGGTGGTGACGTTCGCCGACGCCGACGGCACCCGATGGGGGTGGGTGAGCGGCCCGGAATGCGGCGTACCCGGGTCCGGCGCGGACACCCGCTTCCGTACGCGGGTAGGGTGAAACCGCGGTCACCGGGCCTGTCCCGCCACGTGACGTGACCCACCGGATGACCGGCTCGGGAATCCCCGCTTCGTACGATGGCGTTCTGCAAGTCATGCGCCGGCGTCGCTGAGCCGTCGGCACTAGGGATCGACATCGGTGCGCGCCGGTGACGAACACACACATCGGGAGACGGCAGTGGACGAGGTCCGCAACCTGATCATCATCGGCTCCGGGCCGGCCGGTTACACCGCGGCGGTCTACGCCGCACGTGCCAACCTCAAGCCGCTGGTGATCGAGGGCGTGCAGTCCGGTGGCGCGCTGATGACCACCACCGAAGTGGAGAACTTCCCCGGCTTCGCCGACGGCATCCTCGGCCCCGAGCTGATGGACAACATGCGCAAGCAGGCCGAGCGGTTCGGCGCCGAGTTCCTCACCGACGACGTGACGCGGGTCGAGCTGAAGGACACCGGCGAGATCGGTTCCGACGCGGTGAGCACCGTCTGGGTCGGCGAGACCGCCTACCGGGCCCGGGCCGTCATCCTCTCCACCGGCTCGGCGTGGCGTCCGCTGGGCGTGCCGGGCGAGCAGGAGTACCTGGGCCACGGTGTCTCGTCCTGTGCCACCTGTGACGGCTTCTTCTTCCGCAACCAGCACATCGTGGTGGTCGGCGGCGGCGACTCGGCCATGGAGGAGGCGAGCTTCCTCACCCGTTTCGCCGAGTCGGTGACGATCCTGCACCGCCGCGACTCGTTCCGCGCCAGCAAGATCATGGCCGAGCGCGCGCTGGGCAACGAGAAGATCAAGGTCGAGTGGAACACCACCGTCGAGGAGATCCTCGGCGAGGACGGCAAGGTCAGCGGCGTACGGGTGCGCAACGTGCACACCGGCGAGAGCAAGGTGCTCGACGTGACGGGCGTCTTCGTGGCGATCGGTCACGACCCGCGCAGCGAGCTGTTCCGCGGCCAGGTCGAGATGGACGACGAGGGTTACGTGAAGGTCCAGGCGCCGAGCACCCGCACGAACGTGCCGGGCGTGTTCGCCGCCGGCGACCTGGTCGACCACACCTACCGGCAGGCCATCACGGCCGCCGGCACCGGGTGCGCCGCCGCGCTGGACGCCGAGCGCTTCATCGCCACCCTGCAGGGCTGAGAATTTTCACGAGGAGGAGGGGTTCATAGTGGGAGCCACCAAGGCGGTCACGGACGCGAGCTTCGCGAGCGACGTGCTGAAGTCCGACAAGCCGGTTCTGGTCGACTTCTGGGCGGAGTGGTGCGGTCCGTGCCGCAAGGTCTCGCCGCTGCTGGAGGAGATCGCGGGCGAGATGGCTGACCAGGTCACCATCGTCAAGCTCAACATCGACGAGAACCCCGAGACGGCGCGCACCTACCGGGTGATGTCCGTGCCGACGCTGACCATCTTCAAGAACGGCGAGCCGGTCCAGTCGATCGCCGGTGCCAAGCCCAAGGGTGAGCTGGTCCGACTCATCGAGTCGGCGCTCTGACCCGACCCGACGCTGCCGGAAGCCCCGTCACCCCACCCGGGTGCCGGGGCTTCCGGCTTTCCTGACCTGCGCGAACACGAACCCGGAGGGTAACGGATCACGGTACGCTCCGTAAGCGTCCGTCGGAGTTCCCGGTCCGCCAACGTCCGTGCAGAGGGGGTCGTCGTGCGTCCGATCCGACCCGGTGACCGGGGCCCCGCGGTGGCCGAGATCCGCACCGTCCTCGCCGGTCTGGAACTGCTCCCGGCGGACGGCCCGGGCCACGACGACTACGACACCGAGACGGAACGCGCCGTCCGTGCCTTCCAGCAGTCCCGCGGCCTCAGCGTGGACGGGCGGGTGGGCGCGGAGACCTGGCGGGCGCTGGACGCGGCCCGCTGGCGGTTCGGCGCCCGCGCCCTCTACCACGCCGTGCCCGAGCCGCTGACCGGCGAAGACGTCCGGTCGCTCCAGGAACGCCTGCTGGAGATGGGATACGACGTGGGCCGGGCCGACGCCATCTACGGCATCCGCACCTCCCGGGCGGTGGCCCAGTTCCAGCGCGAGATGGGGCTGAAGCCGGACGGCTCGTGCGGCCCACACACCGTCAACGCGCTGCGCCGCCTCGGCCGCAAGGTCGTCGGCGGGCGCCCTCAGTGGCTGCGCGAGTCCGACGCCATCCGGCAGGCCGGGCCGACCCTCGTCGGCCGGACCGTGGTCATCGACCCGGGACACGGCGGCACCGACCCCGGCGTGGTGGTGCCGGACGGCACGCTGCGCTGGACCGAGGCGGACCTGGTGCACGACCTGGCCAGTCGCCTGGAGGGGCGGCTCGCCGCCGCCGGCGTACGGGTGCAGTTGACCCGTGGGCCGTCACCGGCGACCTGCCTGCCCGACGCGGACCGCGCCCAGCTGGCCAACTCCCTCGGCGCCGACGTGTTCATCTCGCTGCACGTCGACGGGCACGCCAACCCGGAGGCCGACGGCGTCGCGACCTACCACTACGGCACCGACAACGGCGTCACCTCGGCCACCGGGGAGCGCCTGGCCGGGCTGGTGCAGCGGGAGATCGTGGCCCGCACCGGGCTGCGCGACTGCCGCACCCACGCCAAGGCGTGGGAGCTGCTGCGCCTCACCCGGATGCCGGCGGTCCGCGTCGAGGTGGGCTACCTGACCTCGCCGGACGACCTGGGCCGGCTGGTCGACCCCCGCTTCCGGGACCGGGTCGTCGAGGCGATCGTGGCCGGCGTGCAGCGGATGTATCTGCCGATCGAGCGGGACGTGCCGACCGGCTCGATCGACGTGAGCGAGCTGCGGGCGATCGTGGCCGCCGGCACGGTGGTCGACTGAGGCGTCAGCTCGTCGAGCGGGTGGCCGGCGCCGGCCGCACCGGCCGCAGCAGCGTCTCCGGGCTCATCGACCCGAGCAGCTTCTCCAGCGCGTACTCGACGTCGGACTTCCAGCTCAGCGCCGTCCGCAGCTCCAGCCGCAGCCGGGGATAGCGCGGGTGGGGACGGACGGTCTTGAAGCCCACCGAGAGGAAGAAGTCGGCGGGCGCGAGGCAGGCCCGGTTCGGGCTGTCCGCGTCGTCGCCGAACTTGGCGTCACCGAACGCCTCGATCGCCTTGATGCCGCGCTTGGTGAGGTCGCGGGCCACGCCCTGGACGAGCATCCGGCCCAGCCCGCCGTCGGCGAAGGCGGGCACCACGTGCGCCGTCATCAGCAGCGCCGCGTCCGCCGAGACCGGCGAGGTGGGAAACGCCATCGAGCGCGGAACGTACGCGGGTGGGGCGTACATGACGAAACCGGCGGGCATGCCGTCGACGTAGACCAGCTTGCCGCAGGAGCCCCACTCCAGCAGCGTCTGGGAGACCCACGCCTCCTTCTCCAGGCCCGGGTCGCCGGCCTTGCAGGCCCGCTCGGCGGAAACCGGATCCAGCTCCCAGTAGACGCACCGCCGGCAGGATCGGGGAAGGTCCTCCAGGGTGTCCAGGGTCAGGCTGACCAGACGTCGCGACATGAGCGCACCCCACCAACAGTCTCGGAGCGTCGGCCTGCGTGATGTCCCGCAGCCTTCCTGCCCCCGACGAGCGATCGTACGCCGCCGCACGCCGGTACGGGAGAGGACGCGCGAACCCCCACCCGGGCGGCGGACCCCGAGGTCCGGGATGTGGACGTGTCCACACGGTGGGTTCCCTGGTGGTCACCAGGGACTACGATCGACCAACCGGCCGCGTGCGCCGCCAATGGATGCCGGCATCGCGGGTACCACACCGGGCGGCAGCCCCGCCGACACCCGATCGAGGTGATGTCATGACCGGCACGACGCTCGACGACTACACCGACCGGTACGCCCGGCGCGTCCGGGGAATGACCGCCTCGGAGATCCGGGCACTGTTCGCGGTCGCCAGCCGCCCGGAGGTCGTCTCGCTCGCCGGTGGGGCTCCCTACATCGCGGCGCTGCCGCTGGACGCGGTCGGCGAGATGCTCGGCCGGCTCGGCGCGGAGCACGGCGCCACCACCCTCCAGTACGGCATCGGCCAGGGCACCCCGGAACTGCGCGAGCGGATCTGCGAGGTGATGTCCCTGTCCGGGATCGACGCCTCCTGCGGCGCCTCTCCGGAGGACGTGGTGGTGACCGTCGGCGGTCAGCAGGCGCTCGACCTGGTGGCCCGCCTCTTCCTGGACCCGGGTGACGTGGTGCTCGCCGAGGGCCCGACGTACGTCGGCGCACTCGGGGTGTTCCAGGCCGCCCAGGCCCAGGTGGCCCACGTGCCGATGGATGACGACGGGCTCATCCCGGAGGCGCTGGAGGTGGCCATCGCCGACCTGGCCCGGGCCGGCCGACGAGTGAAGTTCCTCTACACCATCCCGACCTACCAGAACCCCACCGGCGTGACCCTGAGCGAGGAGCGGCGCGAGCGGGTGCTCGACATCTGCGAGCGCGCCGGGCTGCTCGTGGTGGAGGACGACCCGTACGGTCAGCTCGGTTTCTCCGGTGAGGCGCCCCGGCCGCTGCGGGCCCGGCGGCGCGACGGGGTCTTCTACCTGAGCACGTTCTCCAAGACGTTCGCGCCCGGCCTGCGGGTGGGCTGGATCCTCGCTCCGCACGCGGTCCGCGACAAGCTGGTCATCGCCAGCGAGGCGCAGATCCTCTGCCCCAGCGGCTACGCCCAGGCGGCCGTCTCGACCTACCTGGGCACGATGCCCTGGCGGCAGCAGCTCAAGGTCTACCGCGAGGTCTACCGCGAGCGCCGGGACGCGCTGCTCGACGCGATGGCCGACCTGATGCCCGAGGGCACCACCTGGACCACGCCGGCCGGTGGCCTGTTCGTCTGGGCGACCCTCCCCGAGGGCCTCGACTCCAAGGCGATGATGCCGCGTGCCGTGGCCGCACGCGTCGCGTACGTGCCGGGTACCGGCTTCTACGCGGACGGCACGGGTGCCGGGAACATGCGGCTCAACTTCTCCTTCCCGTCGCCGGAGCGGATCCGGGAGGGCGTCCGCCGGCTGTCCGGCGTGATGGAGCAGGAGATCGCGATGCGGAAGGTCTTCGGTGCGGTCGGCGGCGCCGGCCCGCGCCGACGCTGGGGCGGCTCGGACGCGCCCGGCCCCGACTTGGCATGATTCCCGCATGGCCGACAGCCCTGCCGCACCGACTCCCGTGACCGGACCCACCTCCGACGAGCTGCGGGTGCTGGTGCTCGCCGGCGGACTCTCCTACGAGCGGGACGTCTCCTTGCGGTCGGGCCGCCGGGTGCTCGACGCGCTGCGCGCGGTCGGCGTGGAGGCGGAACTACGGGACGCCGACGTCGCGCTGCTGCCCGCCCTGACCGCCGACCCGCCGGACGCGGTGGTGATCGCCCTGCACGGCGCCACCGGCGAGGACGGCTCGTTGCGCGGCGTCCTCGACCTCTGCGACGTGCCCTACGTCGGCTGCGACGCCCGCTCCTCCCGGCTCGCCTGGGACAAGCCGTCGGCCAAGGCCGTGCTGCGCGAGGCGGGCATTCCCACGCCCGACTGGGTGGCCCTGCCGCACGACCGGTTCTCCGAGTTGGGCGCGGTGGCGGTCCTGGACCGGATCGTCGACCGCCTCGGGCTGCCGCTGATGGTCAAGCCGGCGCAGGGCGGGTCGGGCCTGGGCGCCGCCGTGGTCCGGGAGGCCGCGTCGCTGCCGGCCGCGATGGTCGGCTGTTTCGCGTACGACCAGACGGCGCTGGTGGAGCGCTACGTACCCGGCATGGACGTCGCGGTCTCCGTGCTCGACCTGGGTGAGGGGCCGCGTGCCCTGCCCCCGGTGGAGATCGTGCCCCGCAACGGCGTCTACGACTACGCCGCCCGCTACACGGCGGGGCGTACCACGTGGCACGCTCCCGCCCGACTCGACGCCGCGACCACCGCGCAGGTGACCGAGGTGGCGCTCGCCGCGCACACCGCACTCGGTCTGCGTGACCTCTCGCGGGTCGACCTGATCGTCGACGCGGAGGGCCGGCCGCACGTGCTGGAGGTCAACGTGTCGCCGGGCATGACCGAGACGTCGTTGCTGCCGCTGGCCATCCAGGCGGCCGGGCTCGACTTCGGCCGGGTACTCGGCACGCTGGTGAGCCGGGCCGCCGCCCGCCGCCGCTGACCCGACTCAGCCGGCCGTACGCTCCGACGCCGCCCGCCCGCCGTTTCCGGAGAGCCGCCCGGCCTCGTCCGTGACGACGCTTCCGGCGGCGTTCTCGGGCTCGTCGCCCGCATCGGCGTCGCCGCTCCCGCGTTCCTCGTGGCCTTCGGCGTCGACGGGCCGTCCGCCCTCCACGGCATCGGCGGGTCCGTCGTCCGTCTCCGTGGCGTCCGTCTCCTCGGGCTCCTCCACCGCCTCCGACTCCGGGATCTCGTCCGCGGCCTCGATCACCGACGCGGACTCCTCCTCGGTCTCCTCCGGCGCGCTGGCGGGCGACGGTGAGAGGGTGGACGGCGCCTCCCACCGGATGCGCGGCGGCTCCGCGAGCGGACGGCCACCGAACTCGGCGAGCCACGCGGCGACCATGGCGAGGTTCTCCCGCCACTGCTCCTCGGAGATCGGCGGCAGGATCGAGTCCCACAGGGACAGGAACGTGCCCCGCAGTTGCAGCCGCCCGTACGGCCGGGCCAGGAACCACATGTGCAGGTGCGCCGAGCCGTCGCCCCACCGGTTGACGTGCACCCGGGCGACCCCGTCCAGTGAGCGGACGGCCCGCTCCAGGCGGACGGTCATCACACCCAGCTCGGCGGCGAGCAGGTTCGGCAGGTCGCCCAGGTCGAGGTGGGACCGGGACTCCAGGATCAGCACCATCGGCAACCCGGTGGGCCGGTCCATGGCGCGCACCCGCCACCGCTCACCGACCCAGATGTACGCCTCGTCGGGCGCGTTGCAGGCGGTGCACTCGCGGTCGGCCTCCCCGCGGCGGGGAGGCTCGACCGCTACGGGATCGTCGAGCTGCTTGACGCGGAGATCGCCTTCGAAGGGGAAGGAGGGCCACTGGGTGAAGTCCGGGACTGAGGGAGGGGTGTCCTGCACGACGCTGACCCTAACCGAGTTGGGGACGCCTGTCCCTACCCGTTTCCGTCCGGCAGCCGGTGGGCCGACGACGATCCACAGCGCTTGTCCACTGCGTTGTCCACAGGGTGGCGAGATCACCACCACACACCGTCATCCACAGCTCAGCAACGGTTTCCGCGTCGTGTTTCACGTGAAACGAGACGAGCCTGTGGACAACCGCTGTGGATAACTGAGGGAGATCGTTCCGATCTCCGGCCCTCCCTTCTCAACGAGCGACGCATCGATCCGTGCCGGGTCGTCGGCGCGGAAACGGGGGCGGGCGCGACTCGGGCGGTCCCGGTGTCCCGCCGTCGGTGATCGCCGCTCGCGGAGTCGGTTGCACGTGAAACCGGCTTGGTCGCTGATCTTGTCTGTCCGTGTGGATCGCACGCCGCGATCTTCCACCGGGCGTGGATCTCCCCCCAACGGAGCCGGTGTTCGGCGGCGAGTGCCGTTTCACGTGAAACGGCGGCCTGAGGGCCTCAGGAAGGTCGTCTCGGCGCGGCAGCCTCTCCCGGCCTACAGCCCGGCGATCTCGCCCGCCAGCTGACGGCTCAGCGGGCTGGAAATGAAGGCAACAGGACCGGCGGATGTGTCTACGGCGGCAACGACTGACGACAGTCGGCGGTGCTGGCCGATGACAGCCGGCGCCCGACCGGTGGTGGCGCGTGGTGGCCGATCCCGTGGTGGCGGGGCCGGGCGGTCGGGTCAAGGACAACCGGGTCGGTGGCGGTCGGGTCGAAGACGGTCGTGCGGGTCGCGGTCGCACCGGAGATCGTCTTGCCGATCGCGGTCGCGCCGAGGACCGGTCGCGCCGAGGACCGGTCGTGCCAGTCGCGCTCGTGCCAGTCGCGCTCGCGCCAGTCGCGCTCGTGCCCGCGACGGTCGTGCCAGGAGTGGTCGTGCCGGTAACCGTGGTGCCCGCGGCCATCGTGCCGGTAATCCTCGTGCCTGCCCCGGTCGTGCCTGTCCCGGTCGTGCCCGCGGCGGTCGCGCCAGTCGCGTCGTTGATCAAGGAGTTAGTGTCGGCGCCGGGGCGGAACCGGACGCAAACTCCTTGATCGATGTTGAGGCGGCTTGTCGACCGCAGGGGCAGCAGGCACGGGGCGCACCGGATCACGTGGAAGGCCCCGGCGGACGGTACGCCCCGCCCGCGGGAGGGGGCACCCCACGCCCCGTGGCTCCGGCGGGCGCCGACGAGGGTAGTGACACCGCCCCGGGTCTCGGATGGATACACCTCGCCTGCGCCTCGGATGAACCCGCCGCTCGCCGCCGACGACACCCGTTCAGTCGTCGCGTGCCGTCGCGGTCGCACCGGTCGCCAGGGCATCGTGCGGGTGGTCGGGGACCTCACCGGCTGGGGCCCGGGCGACGGCTGGCCGATGCGGTCGCTTCACCTGCGCCTCCGGCGGCCCGCGTTTCACGTCCGAGGGGCGGCCGTTTCACGTGAAACCGTCCATCGGCACCCAGGTCCGGGGGTACGCCGTGCACCTGACCGCCGTACCCGAGACGATCGCCGGAGACGGAGGCCCGAGGGAGGCGGACCGGCGCACCGGAGGCCCCTGCCCGAACGTTCCCGGCCGCACCCCCTCACGGGCGGTGCGGCCGGGAACGCCTCAGGGCCGGAACTCAGTCGCCGGGTTGCTCTTCCTGGCCCACGCCGATGATGCCGACGATCCGCTCCAGATCGTCGACGGTCGCGAACTCAATCGTGATCTTGCCCTTGCTGCGGCCGATGTCGACCTTCACCCGGGTGTCGAACCGGTCCGAGAGGCGGTCGGCGAGATCGGAGAGCGCCGGGGCGTGCGGCTTGGTCCGCCGCTTCGCCGCCGGCGCCTTCGCCGGTCCGTCCGCGAGCGCCAGCGCCACCAGTTCCTCGGTGCCGCGCACGGAGATGCCCTCGGCGACGATCCGGGTGGCGAGATGCTCCTGGGCCTCGGCGTCCTCCAGGCTGAGCAGCGCCCGGGCGTGACCCGCCGAGAGCACGCCCGCGGCAACCCTCCGCTGCACGGCGGCCGGCAGGTTCATCAGCCGGATCGTGTTGGAGATCTGCGGACGGCTGCGGCCGATCCGCCGGGCCAGTTCCTCGTGGGTGGCGCCGAACTCCTCCAGCAGTTGCTGGTACGCGGCCGCCTCTTCGAGCGGGTTCAGGTTCGCGCGGTGGATGTTCTCCAGAAGCGCGTCCCGGAGCATCGCGTCGTCCTTGGTCTCCCGGACGATCGCCGGGATGTTCTCCCGGCCGACCGCCTGGGCGGCGCGCCAGCGCCGCTCGCCCATGACGAGTTCGTACTTGTCCGGGTCGAGCTGCCGCACGACGATCGGCTGGAGGAAGCCGACCTCCTGGATCGAGGTCTTCAGCTCCTCCAGCGCGTCCTCGTCGAACACATGCCGTGGCTGCTTCGGGTTGGGGACGATCGAGTCGACCGGGATCTCGGCGAAGCGGGCACCCGGAACCGGGCTCAGCTGAGGCTCCGGCTCGGCGGCGGGAGACGTGGTCCCGCCGCTCCCTCCGGTCATGGCTGCCGTTCCGGTGGCGGGGGCCACCGGCGCGGGGGCCACCGCCGGCGATTCGCCGCCTTCCGGGGTGGCTACCGGCCCGGTGGGGATGAGGGCGCCGAGCCCTCGGCCCAGACCGCCGCGGGGACGGTTCTTCATGCGACGCCTCCCAGCGACATCTCCGCACTACGCATTCCGGCTCACCGGCTCCTTGACGCCTCGCTCGGCGATTTCCTGGGCGGCCTCGAAGTAGCTCGTGGCCCCCCGCGATCCGGGATCGTAGGTCATCACCGACTGGCCGTAGCTCGGCGCCTCGGAGACGCGCACGTTCCGGGGGATGACGGCCTGAAGCACCTTGTCGCCGAAGTGGTTCCGGACGTCCTGCTCCACCGCGTCGGCCAGCCGGGTACGCCGGTCGTACATGGTCAGCAGGATGGTGGAGACCTCGAGCTGCGGGTTCAGGTGCTGGCGTACCAGGTTGATGTTGTTGATGAGCTGGTTGAGCCCTTCCAGCGCGTAGTACTCGCACTGAATGGGGATCAGCACCTCCTGCGCGGCCACCAGCGCGTTGACCGTCAGCAGGCCGAGCGAGGGCGGGCAGTCGATGAAGACGTAGTCGAAGTGGCCGGGGTACGCGGCGATGGCCCGCGCCAGGCGGGACTCGCGGGCGACGACCGACACCAGCTCGATCTCGGCACCCGCCAGGTCTATGGTGGCCGGCACGCACCACAGGTTGGGGATGCCTTCCACCGCCTGGGCCACCTCCTCCAGCGGCACGCTGTCGATGAGGCAGTCGTAGACGTCCGGCACGCCCGTGTGGTGGGGCACGTTGAGACCGGTGGACGCGTTGCCCTGCGGGTCGAGGTCGACCACGAGCACCCGGTTCCCGTGCAGCGCGAGCGCCACCGCCAAGTTCACGGTGGTGGTGGTCTTACCCACGCCACCCTTCTGGTTGGCGACGCACATCACCCGGGTCCGGTCGGGGCGCGGCATGGTGACCTCGCCACTGGGATTCAGGATCTGCACGGCGCGCATCGCCTCCATAGCCAACGGTGGGTCATCCTCTTCGCGCGTCGGGGTTTCACGTGAAACGTACGTGGTGGCTCCGGTCTCGTCCCCGTACCCCGCAGCCGGTGGCGTGTCGGCCGGCGCGGCCGACACCGGGGCGGTGTCCGGGGTGGGCTGGTGCGGTACGGCGGACACCGGCGGTTGGGGCTCGAACCGTCCCGGCACCACCGCGTTCGCCCGGGCGACCGCCGGACGCGGGGTCGGTGCGTTCACCGGGCCCTCGCTCGGATCCAGCGGGTCGCGGGCCGGCGGCACGTTGGCCGGCACGGACGACACCGGGCGTACGGCGCCGGCGCCAGTGGCGTCCCGTCGCGGCGTCGGGTCGACGGGACGATGCGGTGCCGCGTCCTGGGGATCGCCCACCACCCACTCCTGGTAGCTGGTTTCACGTGAAACGGGATCGCCGGTGGGTCCCCCGTCGGGCCCGGTCAGCCGTGGGTCGTCATACCTGCCGTCGTCATGCACCTGTCATCCCTACCCGCTCCGGATGGTCGGTCCGCACCCGTCAATCAGGCCTCGCGCTTCGCGCGACGTCACCGGCCCGGTGGGAGCAGTCGGGTCGGGTGCCGCCCGGCACCGCCACTCCACACTATCGACGCGCGGTCAGCCTACGGCCGACGGGCGCGGCGGGTCCACGTCGGGTTGCGATCGATCAGGTCACGCCCACCCGGTCCAACGACCGGGCGGGCGCCGGGAAAGCTGAGCCGGGTCAGCGATCCCGGTTGCGACCACCGCGGTTGCGACCACCGCGCGACCGCTTCGGCTTCTTCGCGCGCGGCGGGTTGACCACGCGCTCCCGGACCACCTCGACCACGATCGTCGCCGGCTCGACCACGCCGGTGCCGCATCTGTGGAGTTCGGGCGTCCCGCCGCCCAGGCGGACCACCGCCTCGGTGTGCTCGGAGATCTCGTCCGCCGCCGAGGCGCCCTTGAGCGCCAGGAGCCGACCACCCGGCACCGTCAACGGCAGGCACCAGGCGGCGAGCCGGTCCAGCGCGGCGACCGCGCGGGCGGTGACGATGTCGGCGGCCAACGGATCCCGGTCCCGCGACCCGGCCGCCGCCTCCTCGGCCCGTCCCCGGAACACCCGAACGGACCGGGTGAGGCCGAGCCGCTGCACCGCCTCGATCAGGAACGACACCCGCCGGGCGAGCGGTTCGACCAGAGTGACGGTGAGGTCGGGACGCGCGATGGCCAGCACCAGACCCGGCAACCCGGCCCCGGAGCCGACGTCGATCACGCTGGCTCCCTCCGGGATCCGTTCCGCCACGACCGCACAGTTGAGCAGGTGCCGCTCCCACAGCCGGGGCGCCTCGCGCGGGCCGATCAGACCACGCACCACCCCCTCCGTGGCCAGCAGCTCGGCATACGCCGCGGCGAGGTCGAGACGCTCGCCGAAGAGCGCCCGGGCCGCCTCCGCCAGCTCGGGTGGCAGGGTGGCCGCCGCCGGGTCGGGCGCGGACTCGACGGGGACGGCGTCCGCACCGTCCACCGGGGACTCCGCGGGATCGGCGAAGACCGGGCCGACCGGACCGGACGGGGGTTCCGCTGCCGCGTCGACAGGCGGTTCGCCGGAGAAGGCCGGCGTCACGTCGGCCGCGGGATCGGTGGCCACGGCGTCGCTCGTCTCCGCCGGCCCACCGGAGAAGGTGGGCTCGACCGGCGCGGCGGGCGGGTACGCCGCGTCGGCCGACCGGTCCCCGTCGGAGAAGACCGGATCGGCGCTGGGGTCGGGCCGCGCAGCGGACGGCCCGGGCGGCGTACCGCCCGGGCCGGCCACGGCGTCAGCCGTCGTGTCGTCGGAGACCACTGCCTCAGTCCGCCACCGGCCGGACGACGATGCGCCGGTTCGGCTCGACACCCTCGGACTCGCTCTCCACGCCGGTCATCGCGTTCACCACGTCGTGGACGCACTTGCGCTCGAACGCGGACATCGGCTCCAGGCGCACCGACTCGCCGTGCTCCTTGACCTTCTCGACCGCGTTCTTGGCCACCGCGGCCAGCTCCTTGCGCCGGGCGGCGCGGTAGCCGCCGACGTCGAGCAGCAGTCGGCTCGGCGTACCGGTCTGCCGGAACACCGCCAGGCGGGTCAGCTCCTGGAGCGCCTCGAGAGTGGCACCGCGCTGGCCGACCAGGTTCTGCAGGCGGCCACCGACCACCTCGACGACCGGGCGGCCACCGGAGACCAGCTCGTCGATGTCGCCGTCGTAGTCGAGGATGTCCAGCAGGCCCTCGACGTAGTCGGCGGCGATCTCGCTCTGTCGGAACAGGTCGCTGTCGGCCGGGGACTTCTTCTCCCGGGTCTCCGCCGCGCCCTCCTCGGTCTCGGTGGCGGCCGCGGGGGCCTCCTCGTCCAGGGACTGGTCGGCGCTGGGGATGCTGGTGTCGGTCACGGTCTCATCTCCGTACTCGCTCGGCCGGACCGTCGGGGTCCGCTGGTCTCCCGGGGGCCGGCGGGAGGTTCGCCGGGTGCCCTCGGGCACGTCTGTACGGGCCAGTTTCGCCCGCGGCCGCGCGGCGCGCGGCGGTTCCGTCCCGGCGCCGACCCCTCGGTGGCAGCTCGGTGACCGGACGGGCCACCGCCGGGTGGCGGTGGCCCGGTGGGGCTCAGCCCTGACGCTTGGCGGGCCGGCCGGCGCCCTTCTTCGGGTTGACCGGCTTGGCGCCCGGCTTCGGACCGGCCACCTTCGGCGCGGCGGCCGGCGCCTTGGCCGCGGGCTGGACGGTCTTGCGGCCGAGCAGACCACCGGTCTTGGCCGGCTGAACGGGGCCCTTGCCCGGGCTGGCGTTCTTCTTCGGCGGCACCAGCGGCGGGAACTTCCGCAGCACCCACTGCTGCTGGCCCAGCGTGAACAGGTTGTTGGTGACCCAGTAGATGATCACGCCGATCGGGAAGATCGCGCCCGAGACCAGTAGGGACAGCGGGATGCCGTAGAGCATCAGGCGCTGCACCATCCGCTGCTGCGGGTCCTCGGCCCAGCCGGTCTTGAGGATCATCTGCCGGCTGGTCAGGTAGGTAGTGGTGATCATGATGAGCACCAGGATGCCGGCGACCACCTTGACCGTGCCGGTGTTCGCACCGAGCCGGGACAGCTCCTCGGCGGTCGAGCCGAACTTCCCGGAGATCGGGGCGGTGAAGAGGCTCGCGTTGGACGCGCTGTTGAACTGCTCGACGGTCCAGCCGTACAGGGTCTTGCCCGGGTTGTCGGGGTTGAGCCGCTTCAGCGTGTGGAACAGGCCCAGGAAGACCGGGATCTGGAGGAACATCGGAAGGCAGCCCATCAGCGGGTTGGCCTTTTCCTTCCGATAGAGCTCCATCATCTCCTTCTGGAGCGTCTCCCGGTCACCCTTGTGCTTCTCCTGGAGCTCCTTCACCTTGGGCTGGAGCGCCTGCATGGCACGCTGCGACTTGATCTGCTTGACGAAGACCGGGAACAGGATCACCCGGACCGTCACCACGAGGAAGATGATGGCGAGGATCCAGGCCCAGTTCGTGCCGATCACCGCGCCGACGGGCACCCCGATGGCGTCCCAGGCCGAGTGCCAGGTCAGCAGGATCCACGAGATCGCGTAGTAGATCCAGTCGAGACTCAATTCTCAGGCTCCAGTCACGTCGGCACGGCGGCGATCGCCCGGCTCCGGCACCGGGTCGTGACCACCTGGGTGAAAGGGGTGGCAGCGCGACAGCCGCCGGACCGTCAGCCAGGCCCCCCGCAGCGCACCGTGCCGGGACACCGCCTCCACGGCATAGGCACTGCACGACGGGTAGAACCGGCAGCGGGCCGGCAGTGCCGGACTTATCCACCGACGGTACGCGATGATGGGCGCCAGCAGCATGCGGGCACCGGTAGTCGGCGACGAGGTCGGGGGAGCGCCGGTCACCGCGACCGCCGTCCCCGGGGCGACCGCGCGGCGGCGAGGGCGGCGTCCAGGTCGGCCCCGAGCCGGGCGTACGTGGCGTCGGCGGCCGAGGGCAGGGCGCGTACCACCAGGGTGGTGCCGGCGGGCAGCTCGGTCAGACGTTCCCGGACCAGGTGCCGGAGCCGGCGGCGAACCGTGTTGCGGACCACCGCGCCGCCGACGGCCTTGGACACGACGAAGCCGGCGCGGCGGGGTGCGGAGATCTCCGCACCGCTGCTCCGCGCCGGCTCCGGCGAGGTGGTCCCGGTGGGGCCGGTCGGCTCGGGAAGGGTCAGGTGGACCACGACGGCGCCACGGCCGACGCGTCGGCCACCGCGAACCGCTGCGGCGAAGTCGCTACTGCGCCGCAGTCGCTGCGCGGCGGTCAGCACGACTGCCCACGTCCCCGGACCGGACCGGTCGGCCTCAGGCCGACAGGCGGGTGCGGCCCTTGGCGCGACGGGTCGAGATGATGGCGCGGCCGGCACGGGTGCGCATGCGCAGCCGGAAGCCGTGGGTCTTCGCGCGCCGGCGGTTGTTCGGCTGGTAGGTGCGCTTGCTCACGTCAGGCTCTCCGTTGTCGTACGCCCCGCGCGGCGGATCGCCCGGGGTCGTGTGCTGGTCCAGATCACCTCGGCGGTGACCTCCGATCGGCGCTGCCCGGTGACGCGACCCCCGGTGGTGCGAGGGGACCGCCACGGACAGCAAGCATCCATCACCCTAGCAGAGGGCGAGAGAGCAGCCGCTCCAGCCTACGCAGGGGCGCAATGACCGTCAAACGTCACACTCGGGCTCCGACCTGCGCCGGGATGGCGACCGAAGGGGCGGTTTTCACTGATGTTGCCAAGGCCGCCCGGGTGTCGGCGGTTGATGGTGTGGGGTCCCCGCTGTTAGCGTGCGCGATTGCGGTCGGCGTCGGGGGTCCGAGTTTGTCGCCGACCGGCAAGACCGGACAAGCTGTTGAATCGTTCGGCACGGTGAACCCGCTTCAGCGCCTCCGCGAATCAGGGGGGCAGGTCCGACCCGCGTCCGGTGGGCGGCCACAATCGGTCGGTACACACAGGCTGTGGATAACTTGTGGATGACGACCGGTCAGCCGTCCGGGCGGGCGTGAGGATCAGGCGAGGGGGTGGCACGACGGTGACCGGAGCGAACGACCTCGCCGCGGTGTGGACGGCGACCACCGAGGAACTCGCCGACGAGATCATCTCCGCGCAGCAGCGGGCGTACCTCCGGCTCACCCGGCTCCGGGCGATCGTCGAGGACACCGCACTGCTCTCCGTTCCGGACGCCTTCACCCGGGACGTGATCGAGTCCCGTCTCCGCCCCGCCATCACGGAGGCGTTGAGCCGTCGACTCGGCCGGCCGATCCAGGTGGCGGTCACGGTGCGGGTCGCCGAAGACCCGGCCGGACGTCCGGCCGGCACCGTGTACCGCAGCGCTCCGGAGCCGCTCACCGAGCCGGACGCCCCCGCGGGCCTGCTTCCCGGTTTCGAGCAGCCGACCGCACCGGCCTTCCCCGCGCCCCGCCAGGAGCCCGGGTACGCCGAGACGCGGCCGGAGCTGCCGGGGGACGAGCCCGCCCCCCGGCAGCGGACCGCCGACGGCGGGCGACCCCAGCTGATCCCGGCCGGCCGCGACGGGCAGGACACGTTGTTCGGCGCCGCGTTCGCCGAGCCGCTGCGGGCCGCGCCGGAACGCCGCTCCTACGACGAGCGTCCCCGCGTCGAGCCGGCCGCCCCCGACGCCGGCGGGTACGAGCCCCGCTACCGGGAGGCCCCCGGACCTGTCGACTCCCCCCCGATGCGTGGCCTGCCCCGCGACGGCGCGACGGACAACGGTCCGGGTCGCGGCGGCGCCGACCACCACCGCCCCGGCGGCCAGGCCGACCGGCGGCTGCCCGGTGGCGCGGAGAGCGGCGGCAACCGGCTCAACCCGAAGTACATGTTCGAGACGTTCGTCATCGGCTCGTCGAACCGGTTCGCCCACGCGGCGAGCGTGGCGGTGGCCGAGTCGCCGGCCAAGGCGTACAACCCGCTGTTCATCTACGGCCACTCCGGGCTGGGCAAGACCCACCTGCTGCACGCCATCGGGCACTACGCCACCACGTTGGGCAACGCCCGCTCGGTCCGGTACGTCTCGACCGAGGAGTTCACCAACGACTTCATCAACTCGCTGCGCGACGACAAGACCAGCGCGTTCCAGCGCCGCTACCGGGACGTGGACATCCTCCTGATCGACGACATCCAGTTCCTGGAGAACCGGGAGCGCACGCAGGAGGAGTTCTTCCACACCTTCAACACGCTGCACAACGCCAACAAGCAGATCGTGATCACCTCCGACCGGTCGCCACGCCAGCTCGCCACGCTGGAGGACCGGATGCGGACCCGGTTCGAGTGGGGGCTGCTGGCCGACATCCAGCCGCCGGACCTGGAGACGCGGATCGCGATCCTGCAGAAGAAGGCGGCGCAGGAGCGGATGTACGCCCCGCCGGACGTGCTGGAGTTCATCGCGTCCCGGGTGTCGAACTCGATCCGGGAACTGGAGGGCGCGCTGATCCGGGTCACCGCGTTCGCCAGCCTCACCCGATCCTCGGTCGAGCTGTCGCTGGCCGAGGAGGTGCTGCGGGACTTCATGCCGGACGGCGCCGGGCCGGAGATCAACGCCGACCAGATCATGGCGTCCACCTCCGAGTACTTCGGGGTGAGCCTGGAGGACCTGCGGGGCCACTCCCGGTCCCGGGTGCTCGTCAACGCCCGGCAGGTGGCCATGTACCTGTGCCGTGAGCTGACCGACCTGTCGCTGCCGCGGATCGGCCAGGCGTTCGGGGGACGGGACCACACCACGGTCATGCACGCCGATCGCAAGATCCGTCAGCAGATGGCGGAGCGGCGCTCGCTCTACAACCAGATCGCCGAGCTGACCAACCGCATCAAGCAGAACACCTGACCTCCCCCACCCCAGGCGCACCGCACCACCGAGCCCGACCGGCACCTCCGGTCGGGCTTCTCCGTTCCGAGGGTCGGAGAAGTTCGGGACCGGAGGCCGCCGGGATTGACCCTCGACCCTGTGGAGGGATCAGGATCGGCGTCGTGCTTGTCCACATGTCGTGCCGGTTGTCCACACCCCCTGTGTCACAGGCGGTGGAAAACCACCCTGTGCACTTGGCCGGTTACCCACAGACTGTGGACAACTCCTGGGGACGACGCTGTGGACGCCTGGGGACGACGGCTCCGTTGTCCACCGACGACGGTCCGCCTGTGGGCGGCCTGTTGAAGGTTCTGGGGATGACGCCGGTCGACCGGGTCGGCGGTGTCCACAGCCTTGGGGAGAAACCCGGTGGATTACCGGTGGACAACCGGTGGACAGCCGTGGAAAACCCGGCAGCCGGCGACGGCTGTGGACCGCAACACGGGTTGTACCCCTGGTTCTCCACAGCGAAACCACCTGTAGATAACCTGTCTGACCTGCGCGGACGCGGGTTCTCCACAGTTTGCACAGGTGCGATGAAGACGATGAGTTATCTCTTCTAAACAACAAAAACCAATCATCACCGTTGGACTTCCTGTGGATCGGGCCGGAGCACTGCCGCCGGCAGTCGCCCGGGCACCTGGATCCACGGGGTCGGGCGCACAGCCGATGCCCACGCGCCCTAAGGTGCGATGGGTACCCGCACGGTCGGGCGGGACGGGTGGCAGCGGTCGGCATGAGAGAGTTGTCGCTGACGTCGACGCGGAGGCATTGATGAAGTTCCGAGTGGAGCGCGACGCGCTCGCCGAGGCGGTCGCGTGGACCGCCAAGAGCCTGCCCAACCGACCCTCCGTACCGGTGCTGGCCGGGGTGATGCTCCGGGTGACCGACGGCAACCTCCAGGTCTCCGGCTTCGACTACGAGGTCTCCAGCCAGGTGACCGTCGAGGTGCAGGGTGACGCGGACGGCGCCGCCCTCGTCTCCGGTCGACTGCTCGCCGAGATCACCAAGGCCCTGCCGGCCAAGCCGGTGGACATCGCCGCCGTCGGCGCCCACCTGGAGCTGGTCTGCGGCAGCGCCCGGTTCACCCTGCCGACCATGCCGGTGGAGGACTACCCGACCCTGCCGGAGATGCCGGAGAGCGCCGGCACCGTCGACGCCGCCGCCTTCGCCGCCGCGGTGGCCCAGGTCGCCGTGGCCGCCGGCCGCGACGAGACGCTGCCGATGATGACCGGGGTCCGGATCGAGCTGTCCGGCGGCACCATGGCGATGCTCGCCACCGACCGCTACCGCCTCGCGCTGCGCGAGATGGAGTGGAACCCGGACGACCCGGAGATCAGCCTCAACGCGCTGGTTCCGGCCCGCACGCTGCACGACACCGCCAAGGCGCTCGGCCCGCTCGGCGGGCACGTCACCATGGCGCTCTCCGCCGGCGGCGCCGGCGAGGGCATGATCGGCTTCTCCGGCGGCACCCGCCGGACCACCAGCCGGCTGCTCGACGGCGCCAACTACCCGCCGGTGCGGTCGCTGTTCCCGGCCGACCACAACGCCGAGGCCCGGGTACCGGTCGCCACCCTCATCGAGGTGGTCAAGCGGGTCGCGCTGGTCGCCGAGCGCACCACCCCGGTGCTGCTCAGCTTCAGCTCCGACGGGCTCGTGGTGGAGGCCGGCGGTACCGAGGAGGCCCGGGCCAGCGAGGCCATGGAGGCCACCTTCAGCGGCGACCCGCTCACCATCGGCTTCAACCCGCAGTACCTGATCGACGGCCTGAACAACCTGGGCGCCCAGCACGCCCTGCTGCGGTTCGTCGACGCGTTCAAGCCCGCGGTCATTTCCCCGGCCGGCGAGGATGGCGAGGTCATCCCGGGGTACCGGTACCTCATCATGCCGATCCGCGTGTCCCGCTGATCGCAGGCAGCACGACCCTGACGTACGGAGGTAGGAGCAGATGCAGCTCGGCCTGGTAGGACTCGGCCGGATGGGCGGCAACATGCGCGAACGGTTGCGCGCCGCCGGGCACGAGGTGGTCGGCTTCGACCGCAACCCGGAGCTCAGCGATGCCGCGAGCCTCGCGGAGCTGGCCGAGAAGCTCGACTCGCCGCGTGCGATCTGGGTGATGGTCCCCGCCGGCGTCACCGACGCCACCATCGACGAACTCGCCGACGTGCTCGGCGAGGGCGACATCATTATCGACGGCGGCAACTCCCGGTTCAGCGACGACGCCCCGCGCGCGGAGCGGCTGAACGAGCAGGGCATCGGCTACGTCGACGTGGGCGTCTCCGGGGGCGTCTGGGGCCGGCAGAACGGCTACGGCCTGATGGTCGGCGGCGCCCAGGAGCACGTCGAGCGGCTCATGCCGATCTTCGAGGCGCTCAAGCCCGAGGGCGAGTTCGGTTTCGTGCACGCCGGTCCGGTCGGTGCCGGCCACTACGCCAAGATGGTGCACAACGGCATCGAGTACGGCCTGATGCACGCCTACGCCGAGGGCTACGAGCTGCTCAGCGCCTCCGAGCTGGTGACCAACGTCCCCGGCGTGTTCAAGTCCTGGCGGGAGGGCACGGTCGTCCGGTCCTGGCTGCTCGACCTGCTCGACCGGGCGCTCGACGAGGACCCGGAGCTGGCCGAGCTGAGCGGCTACACCGAGGACACCGGCGAGGGCCGGTGGACGGTCGACGAGGCGGTCCGGCTGGCCGTCCCGCTCAACGTCATCACCGCCTCGTTGTTCGCCCGGTTCGCGTCGCGGCAGGACGACTCGCCCGCCATGAAGGCCGTCGCCGCGCTGCGCCAGCAGTTCGGCGGTCACGCCGTCCACAAGCGCTGACCGGAATCCACGCACCTGTGTACGTCCGCCGGCTCGAACTGGTCGACTTCCGCTCCTACGAGCGGGTCGGCGTCGACCTGGAGCCGGGTCCGAACGTGCTCGTCGGCGCCAACGGCGTCGGCAAGACCAACCTGGTCGAGGCGCTGGGTTACGTGGCGACCCTGGACTCGCACCGGGTCGCCACGGACGCCCCGCTGGTACGCATGGGCGCCACCTCGGCGGTGATCCGCTGCGCGGTGGTGCACGACGGCCGGGAGCTGCTCGTCGAGCTGGAGATCGTCCCGGGCAAGGCCAACCGGGCCCGGCTCGGTCGCTCCCCGGCCCGCCGCGCCCGGGACGTGCTGGGCGCGCTGCGCCTGGTGCTCTTCGCGCCGGAGGATCTGGAGCTGGTCCGCGGTGACCCGGCCGAACGTCGCCGGTACCTGGACGACCTCCTGGTCACCCGGCAACCCCGCTACGCCGGGGTACGCGCCGACTACGAGCGGGTGGTCAAGCAACGCAACGCGCTGCTGCGGACGTCGTACCTGGCCCGCAAGACCGGCGGCACGCGTGGCGGCGACCTGTCCACCCTCGCCGTGTGGGACGCCCACCTGGCGCAGCACGGAGCCGATCTCCTCGCCGGTCGGCTGGAGCTGGTCGCCGCGCTCGCCCCGCACGTGGCCAAGGCGTACGACGCGGTGGCCGCCGGCCGGGGCGCGGCCGGGATCGCGTACCGGCCGTCGGTCGAGCTGCCCGAGCCGACGGCCGACCGGGCGGTGCTGGCCGAGGCGCTCGGCGCCGCGCTCGCCGCGAACCGGTCCGCCGAGATCGAGCGCGGCACCACGCTCGTCGGCCCGCACCGCGACGACCTGGCCCTCACCCTGGGCCCGCTGCCGGCCAAGGGGTACGCCAGCCACGGCGAGTCCTGGTCGTACGCGCTGGCGTTGCGGCTGGCCGGCTACGACCTGCTGCGGGCGGACGGGATCGAGCCGGTGCTGGTGCTGGACGACGTCTTCGCCGAGCTGGACGCCGGCCGGCGGGAACGGCTGGCCGAGCTGGTCGGCGGCGCCAGCCAGCTCCTGGTGACCTGTGCCGTGGACGACGACGTGCCGGCCACGCTGCGTGGCGCCCGCTACGCGGTCGCGGAGGGGACGGTGCGACGTGTCGGATGACGAGGTGCGGCTCCCGCCGGCCCGGCTGGGGCCGGGACGCGACGCGCGTACCCCCGGAAAGACGGCGGACGGTGAGCCGGCCGCGGAGCTGCCGGAGGGCGCGACCGGGCCGGAGCTGGCCCGGGCGGTGCTGGACGCGGCG
>NZ_CADEAU010000041.1 GCF_902825405.1 Micromonospora maritima
TTTTTTTTTTAATGATACGGCGACCACCGAGATCTACACCGCTCTGAACACTCTTTCCCTACACGACGCTCTTCCGATCTGCCGCTGCCCGCACCCTGGCCGCCGGCCGCCCGGGCCGCGCTGACCACCCTGCTCGGCGCCGGGCCCGGCCTGGTGCCCACCTGGGAGACCTGCGACCGGTACGGCCTGGTCGACGGCTGGTTGCCGGAGTGGACCCGGCTGCGCAGCCTGCCCCAGCACAACCCGGTGCACCGGTTCACCCTGGACCGGCACCTGGTGCAGGCCGCGTACGAGGCGAGCCGGCACACCCGCGACGTCGAGCGCCCCGACCTGCTGCTGCTCGGCGCGTTCCTGCACGACATCGGGAAGGGACTTCCGGGCGACCACTCGACCGTGGGCGCGCCACTGGCCGAGGCGGTGGCCACCCGGATCGGCCTGCCCCCGGCCGAGGCGGCGCTCATCGGCACGCTGGTCCGGCTGCACCTGCTGCTGCCCGACGTGGCGACCCGGCGGGACCTGTCCGACCCGAAGACCGTCGCCGGGGTCGCCGAGCGGGTCGGCGACACCGGCACGCTGGACCTGCTGCACGCCCTGGTCCGCGCCGACGCCGCCGCCACCGGCCCGGCCGCCTGGTCCGGCTGGAAGGGCCGGCTGATCGCCGACCTGGTCGCCCGGGTGCGCACCACGCTCGACACCGGCGTGGTGCCCGCCCCGCCGGCCCCCGACCCGGCGCTGGTCGCCGGGCCGCTGCCGGTCGTACACCTGGGGGAGGACCGGGTGTCGGTGGCCGCCGCGGACCGGCGAGGGCTGCTCGCCACGGTGGCCGGTTGCCTGGCCCTGCACCGCTTGGAGGTGATCTCCGCCGACGCCGCCACCGTCGACGGTCGTGCCCTGGTGCAGTGCCGGGTGCAGCCGCGCTACGGGCTGGCCCCGGATCCGATCGCGCTCCGCGCCGACCTGCGCCGCGCGGTCGGCGGCGACGTCTCGGTCATCCAGCGGCTGCGCGGCCGCGCGCTCGCGGCCCGGAGCCAGGGCGCCGCGCCCCGGGTGGTCTGGCACCGGGAGGCGGCCACCGACGCGGTGTTGCTGGAACTGCGCGCCGCCGACGCGGCCGGGCTGCTGTACCGGGTCACCTGCGCGCTCGACGAGGCCGGCGCCCAGGTTCGGGCGGCCCGGATCTCCACGCTCGGCGGCGACGTGGTCGACGCGTTCTACCTGGTCGGCGGCTGGCCGCCGGACGAGCAACGGGCCCGGATCGAGGCCGCCGTGCTCGCCGCCGTGTAAGGAAGGGCCCCCTGTTAACGCCTCCGGTAGAGCAGGGGGCCCCGCTTAACACGCCTGCGAGCTACGCCCGCTGACGTACGCCGGGAGCCGCCGCCGGGACGACGTGCCGCGCCGCCGGCGGCGGGACCCTCGACGGCATGAACCTGCCAGTGCAGACCGAAGGGCTCAGCAAACGGTACGGCGGCCTCACCGCCGTGCGGAACCTCGACCTGACCGTCCGGGCCGGCGAGGTGTACGGCTTCCTCGGCCCCAACGGCGCGGGCAAGACCACCACGCTGCGCATGCTGCTCGGCCTGGTTCGGCCCAGCGCCGGCTCGGTGCGGCTGCTCGGCCGCACACCCGGCGCCGGGCGGCTCACCGGCGTCGGCGCGCTGATCGAAGGGCCGGCCTTCTACCCGTATCTGTCCGGGTGGGACAACCTGCGGGTGACGGCCCGGTACGCCGGGGTCGGCGCGGACCGGATCGCGACGGTGCTCGACCTGGTCGACCTGACCGGCCGCGCGGGTGACCGGTACGCCGGCTACTCGTTGGGCATGAAGCAGCGGCTCGGGGTGGCCGCCGCGCTGCTGAAGGACCCGCGCCTGCTGATCCTGGACGAGCCGACGAACGGCCTCGACCCGGCCGGCATGGCCGACATGCGGACGCTGATCCGGCGGCTGGGCGCGGCCGGCCGCACCGTCCTGGTCTCCAGTCACCTGCTCGGCGAGGTCGAGCAGGTCTGCGACCGGATCGGCGTGATCGCCGGAGGCCGGATGGTGGCCGAGGGCAGCGTCACCGAGCTGCGCGGCTCGGCCGGCCTGCGGGTGCTCGCCGACCCGCTGGACGAGGCGACGGCCCGGGCCCGGGAGCTGGTCGGCGTCGACCGCGTCCGCGTCGTCGACGGCGGGCTGGACCTGGCGGTGGAGCCGGACCGGGCGGCCTGGCTGAACGCCGAACTGGTCGGCGCCGGAGTGGCGGTACGCGAGCTGCGCCCTCGGGAACGTGACCTGGAACAGGTCTTCTTCGAGCTGGTGGAGAGGGGAACGGCCGATGTCGCGTAGCTTCTCCGCCGAACTGGTCAAGCTGGTCCGGCGTCCGGCCACGTGGCTGCTGCTGGGCATCACGCTGGCGCTGTCGTTGATCTTCACCTACCTCTTCCCGTACGCCGGGGTGGCCGGCGAGGCGGCCGGCCCGAACACCGACCGGGCCCTGCCCGCCATGCTCCCCGACCACCTGGTCGGCAACTCGCTCGGCGGTCTGCCGGTCTTCCTCGGCGCGATCCTGCTGATCCTCGGCGTGCTCACGGTCGGCGGCGAGTACGCCTGGGGCACCTGGAAGACCGTGCTCACCCAGGGACCCACCCGCCTCCAGGTGTACGCCGGCAAACTGCTCGTCCTCGCGGTCGCCGCGCTGGCCGTGGTGCTGGCCGTGTTCGCGGTCGGCGCGGTGGCCGCGGCGCTCATCGCGTCCGCCGAGGCGCAGCCGGTGCGTTGGCCGGCGGCGACCGACCTGGTCACCGGCGTCGGCGCGGGATGGCTCATCGCGACGATGTGGGCCATGCTCGGTGCCGTGCTCGCGGTCGCGTTGCGCGCGGTGGCCCTGCCGGTCGGCCTGGGTCTGGTGTGGATGCTCGCCGTGCAGAACCTGCTCGCCGCGATCGCCGCCCCGCTCGTCGACTGGGTGGCGACGGCCCAGGAGGGGCTGCCCGGCCCGAACGCCGGTGCGCTGGCCGCCGCGCTGGGCGCGCCCGGGGACACGCCCGGTGTGGCCGCCGTCGTCGGCGGCGGACAGGCGGCCCTGGTGGTGGCCGCGTACCTGGTGGTCTTCGCGTCCGCCGGCGCGGCGCTGCTGCGCCGGCGGGACATCGACTGAGCCCGGGGAGGGGACGTGGAGCGTACGCGCGGTGACCGGGGGTGGCTCCTCGACGGCCTGCTCGCGCTGGCGCTGCTCGCGATCGGCGTGGTCGGGACCGTGCCGGCCGGGCTGAACCAGGGTGTGCACGCCGGGCCGGCCGCCTATCCCCCGGTCGTGGTGGCGGCGTTCGCGGTGGCGGTACGCCGGCGGTGGCCGGTGGCCACCCTGGCCGTGGTCGCCACCGCGGCGACGGTGTACCTGATGCTCGGCCAGCCGTACGGCCCGATCCTGCTGTCGTTCTTCGTCGCGGTCTACACCGTGGCCGCGTACCGGCCGGTCCGGACCGCGGCGGTGGCCTGCGCGGCCGTGCTGGCGGCCCTGCTGGCGTACGTCTTCGTCGGGGTGCGCCCGCCGGGCCTGCTGGGTCTCATGCCGGTCGCCGCGTGGGTGGTGGTGCCGTTCGCGGTCGGGGTCACCGCGCGGCTGAGCCGGGAGGCAGCCGCCCGGAACCGGAGCGACGAGGCCCGCCGGTTGGCCGACGCGGAGCGGCTGCGGGTGGCCCGCGAGGTGCACGACGTGGTCGGCCACGGGCTCGCCGCGATCCACCTCCAGGCCGAGATCGCGCTGCACCTGCTGGGCCGCCGGCCCGAACAGGCCGAGGCGGCGCTCACCGCGATCAGCCGGACCAGCAAGGAGGCCCTGGACGAGCTTCGGGTCACGCTCACCGTGGTGCGACGCGAGGAGCCCGCCGACTCGCGCGCTCCGGCGCCGGGACTGGATCAGCTCCCGCAGCTGCGCGAACGGCTGGCCGGCGCCGGGGTACCGGTCACCGTCGAGGTGACCGGAGCGCCGCGCCCGCTGCCGGCGGCGGTGGACCTGGCGGCCTACCGGGTGGTGCAGGAGGCGCTGACGAACGTCCTGCGGCACGCCGGCCCGGCCACCGCCGCCGTCCGCGTCGGGTACGCCCCGGACGAGGTCACCGTGGAGATCACCGACACCGGCCGGGGCGCGACCACCCCGTCCGAGCGGTCCGGCGGCTCCGGCCTCGCCGGGATGCGCGAGCGGGTCACCGCGCTCGGCGGTACGTTCAGCGCCGGGCCGGCGCCGCCCGGTGGCTTCCGGGTGCACGCCAGACTGCCGCTCCGGGAGGTCGCATGATCCGCGTACTGCTCGCCGACGACCAGGACCTGGTCCGGCTCGGCCTGCGGGCCCTGGTGGAGAGCGAGGACGACCTGTCCGTGGTCGGGGAGGCCGCCGACGGCCTCGCCGCCGTGGAGTCGGCCCGCCGGGAACGCCCCGACGTGGTGCTGATGGACGTGCGGATGCCCGGCGTCGACGGCATCGAGGCCACCCGCCGGATCGTCGGCGACCCGGCCCTGGCCGGCACCCGGGTGATCGTGCTGACCACGTTCGAGCTGGACGAGTACGTCTTCGACGCGCTGCGGCACGGCGCCAGCGGCTTCCTCACCAAGGACACCCGCCCGGTCGACCTGTTGCGGGCGATCCGCCTGGTCGCCGAGGGGGAGGCGCTGCTGTCCCCGTCGGTGACCCGCCGGGTGGTCCGGGAGTTCGCCACCCGGCCGGCCCGGGTGCCGCGCCCGCATCCCCGGCTCGGGTCGCTCACCGATCGGGAACGCGAGGTGGTGGCCCTGGTCGGCGAGGGGCTCAGCAACGCCGAGATCGCCGAGAGGCTGGTGGTCAGCCCGGCGACGGCGCGGACCCACGTCAGCCGGGCCATGGTCAAGCTGGGCGCTCGGGACCGGGCCCAACTGGTGGTCTTCGCGTACCAGTCGGGCCTGGTCGTCTCCTGAGGCTCCGGCCGGGTCGGAGCGGGGGTGCGGGCGGCGGGCTACCCTAACGGTGGGCTGGACAGCCGGCCCGGCCGCTGTGCCCGCCGAAAACGACAAACGGGATGTTCGCGTGTTTGACACCTTGAGTGACCGCCTGTCCGGGATCTTCACCAAGCTCCGCGGCAAGGGTCGGCTCACCGACGCCGACATCGACGCCACCGCGCGCGAGATCCGGATGGCGCTGCTGGAGGCCGACGTCGCCCTGCCGGTGGTCAAGGGCTTCATCGCGAACGTCAAGGAGCGGGCCCGGGGGGCCGAGGTCTCCCAGGCGCTCAACCCGGCCCAGCAGATCGTCAAGATCGTCAACGAAGAGTTGATCAACATCCTCGGCGGCGAGGGGCGGCGGCTGCAGTTCGCCAAGAACCCACCGACCGTGATCATGCTGGCCGGCCTCCAGGGTTCCGGCAAGACCACCCTCGCCGGCAAGCTGGCCCGCTGGCTCAAGGCCCAGGGACACCAGCCGCTGCTGGTCGCCGCCGACCTCCAGCGTCCGAACGCGGTCGGGCAGCTCCAGGTGCTCGGTGGCCGGGCCGGCGTCGAGGTGTACGCCCCGGCGCCCGGCAACGGCGTCGGCGACCCGGTGCAGGTCGCCCGCGACTCGATCGAGCACGCCCGCCGGGCCGCCCGCGACATCGTCATCGTGGACACCGCCGGCCGGCTCGGCATCGACGCCGAGATGATGCAGCAGGCCGCGGACATCCGGGACGCGGTCCAGCCCGACGAGGTCGTCTTCGTCATCGACGCCATGGTCGGCCAGGACGCGGTCCGCACCGCCGAGGCGTTCCGCGACGGCGTCGGCATCACCGGCGTGGTGCTGTCCAAGCTCGACGGTGACGCCCGCGGTGGCGCGGCGCTCTCCGTCCGGGAGGTCACCGGCCAGCCGATCCTGTTCGCGTCCACCGGCGAGAAGCTGGAGGACTTCGACGTCTTCCACCCCGACCGGATGGCCAGCCGGATCCTCGGCATGGGCGACGTCCTCACCCTGATCGAGCAGGCCGAGGCGGCCTTCGACTCCGATCAGAAGGAGAAGATGACCGCCAAGCTGATGGGCGGGGAGACCTTCACCCTGGAGGACTTCCTCGATCAGCTCATCGCGGTCCGGCGGATGGGTCCGATCGCCAACGTGCTGGCCATGATGCCCGGCATGGGGCAGATGAAGGACCAGATCGCCGAGCTTGACGACAAGCACTTCGACCGGGTCACCGCGATCATCAGGTCGATGACCCCGACCGAGCGCACCAACCCGAAGATCATCAACGGTTCCCGCCGCGCCCGCATCGCCAACGGCTCCGGCGTCACCGTGATGGACGTCAACCAGCTGCTCAACCGCTTCGCCGACGCGCAGAAGATGATGAAGCAGATGGGCGGCATGATGGGCCTGCCCGGCGGCGGCCGGCGCAAGGCGACCAAGTCGCCGAAGAACAAGCGCAAGGGCACGAAGGGCGGCGGTCGGCCGCGTACCGGCGCGGGCGTGCCGGGCGGCTTCCCGGGCGGCATGCCGCAGCTCCCGCCGGGCCTGGACCCGGGTGACCTGGCCGGTGGCCAGGGCCTGCCGCCCGGCTTCAAGCTGCCGAAGATCGACTTCAACAAGCTCGGCAAGGGCGGCGACAAGGGCCCCCGCTAGCGCGTCGGTGACGGTGGGCGATGTGATCATCACCTAGGGTCGGTTCGCCCCCTGGAAGGAGATGTCATGACCGCGGCACCGATCCTGCCCGAGCGGCACGAGTGGACGGTCGACGACCTGGGCGACCTGCCCAAGGACCTTCCGTACGAACTGATCAACGGAAGGTTGATCGTGCCGTCGCCCACCGCCCTGCACCAGGATCTGTGTGTCCGTCTCCTGCTCGCGCTTGAGGTCAACTGCCCGCCGGAGTTCCTGGTGAGCATCGACCTGTCCATGCGGGTGGACCGCCGCAACGAGCCGCGCCCGGACGTGGTGGTGATCCGGCGCAAGCACGCCGGCCGTTCGCCCGTGCCGATCGAGGACGCGCTGCTCGCGGTGGAGGTCGTCTCGCCGACGTCGCACTTCCGCGACCTGTACGACAAGGCGAAGGTCTACGCCCGCTCCGGGGTCCGCTCCTACTGGGTGGTGGATCCGCAGCACGAGCGGATCGCGCTCACCGAGTACACGCTCGACGGCGCCGCCCGCGAGTACGAGCAACTGGCACACACCGAGGACCTGTTCGTCACCGAGCGGCCGTGGAAGGTCTCGGTCGACCTGCCGGCGCTGACCGCGCGCCGCAACGACCTGCTCGCCGGCGAGGAGGCCTGATCGGGTAGGACTGTGCACATGGCTCTGCACGTGCGCGGTGTGTTCCTCCCCGACGACGAGGTCCGGGACGTCTGGCTGGTCGGCGACCGGGTCACCTTCGAACCGGTGCCCGGCGCGGAGACGGTGGCCGACGGCGGCTACGTCCTGCCCGGCCTGACCGACGCGCACTGCCACATCGGCATCGCCCGCGGCGGCGCCCCGATCACCTCCCTCGACCAGGCGCGGGAGCTGGCCCGGATCGACCGGGACGCCGGTGTGCTGGCGATCCGCGACGCCGGCTCGCCGTACCCGTACCCCGAGCTGGAGGACGAGCCGGACCTGCCGCGACTGGCCCGCGCGGGCCGGCACGTCGCGCCGCCGAAGCGCTACCTGCGCGACATCGGCGTGGAGGTCGGCGCGGCGGAGGTGGCCGCGACCGTGGCCGCGCAGGCCGCCGCCGGGAACGGCTGGGTCAAGCTGGTCGGCGACTGGATCGACCGGGGCGTGGGCGACCTGGCGCCGGCCTGGGACGCCGACACCATGACCGCGGCGGTCGCCGCCGCGCACGCCGCCGGGGTACGCGCGGCGGTGCACACGTTCTCCGAGTCGGCGGTGGAGATCATGGTGCGGGCCGGAGTGGACTCGGTGGAGCACGGCACCGGGCTGAGCCCCGACCTGATCGACCTGATGGCCCGGCAGGGCACCGCGCTGGTCCCCACGATGATCAACATCCGGACGTTCGGTCACATCGCGGAGCAGGCCCGAGCGAAGTTCCCCGGGTACGCCGACCACATGCTCGCCCTGCGCGACCGCTTCCCCGAGGTGGTGCGCGCCGCACACGAGGCGGGCGTGCCGATCTACGTGGGCACCGACGCGGGCGGTGGCATCGACCACGGGCTGGCGGCCGAGGAGATGATGCTGCTGCACGAGCAGGCCGGCATGGCGGCCGAGGACGTGCTCGCCGCCGCCTCCTGGCGGGCCCGGGAGTGGCTCGGCTTCCCCGGCCTGGTCGAGGGCGGCCTCGCCGACCTGGTGGTCTATCCCGAGGACCCGCGGCGCGACCTGCGCGTGGTCCGGTGGCCCAGCCGCGTCGTGCTGCGCGGTCGGGTGGTCCGCTGACCGCGACGGCTCAGCGCGGCGCGGCGGCGGCCAGGAAGAGGAGCACGGCCAGGTCGGCCAGCTTCCCGGCGGTCTCGTCCACCGGCGCCCGGGGCAGCACGATGTGGCTCACCACCAGGCGGACGATGCTGTCGGCCGCGAAGGCCAGGCCCGCCGGGTCGGCGTCGGGCAGGTGACACCCCGCCCACTCCAGCAGTGCGGCGGTCGACTCGGCCAGGACCAGCTCGGACCGGGTGGTCAGGTAGGGCAGCAGCTCGTCCGAGCCACCCCGGGCGCTTGTCAGGATCGCCTTGACCAGGGGATTGTCGGCGGCGGAGGCGAGCGTGCGGCGGATCGCGGCGTACGCGGCGGCGTGCACGTCGGCGCCGTGCTCGGCGAGCGCGGCGCGTACCTCGCCGACGAACCGGTCCACCTCGCGCCGGGCCAGCGCCTCGGCCAGACCCGCCTTGGTGCCGAACTCGTTGTAGACCGTCTGCCGGCTGACCCCGGCGGCCTCGGCCACCGCGCCCATCCGCACGCCGTCCCAGCCGCAGGCCACGGTCTGGGCCCGGGCGGCGTCGACGATCGCGTCCCGTGCCTCACCCATCGCCGTCGAAGTCTACGGTCGCCGGACCCGACACGGCGCCCGCCGGCTCCCCGGCGCGCGCGGCGGCCCGCCCGGCGCATAGGATGTGCGGTCATGGCACGCGTGCTCACTCCCCGTGCGGAGGACTTTCCCCGCTGGTACCAGGACCTGATCGCCAAGGCGAAGCTGGCCGACAACGGACCGGTGCGGGGCACCATGGTCATCCGACCGGCGGGCTACGCCATCTGGGAGCGGATGCAGGCCGAGATGGACGCCCGCATCAAGGCGGCCGGTGCGGAGAACGCGTACTTCCCGCTGTTCATCCCGGAGAGCTACCTCAAGCGGGAGGCCGAGCACGTCGAGGGCTTCTCGCCGGAGCTGGCCGTGGTCACCCACGGTGGCGGCAAGCAGCTCGCCGAGCCGGTGGTGGTCCGCCCCACCAGCGAGACGGTCATCGGCGAGTTCATGGCCAAGTGGATCGACTCCTACCGGGACCTGCCGCTGCTGCTCAACCAGTGGGCGAACGTGGTCCGCTGGGAGCTGCGCCCGCGGATCTTCCTGCGGACCAGCGAGTTCCTCTGGCAGGAGGGGCACACCGCGCACGCCACCCGTTCCGATGCCCGCGCCTACGCGCGGCGGATCCTGCACGAGGCGTACGAGGACCTGATGGTCAACGTGCTGGGCATCCCGGTGGTGGTCGGCCTGAAGACCGCCCGGGAGCGCTTCGCCGGCGCCACCGCCACGTACACGTGCGAGGGCATGATGGGCGACGGCAAGGCGCTGCAGATGGGCACCAGCCACGAGCTGGGCCAGAACTTCGCCAAGGCGTTCGACATCAGCTACTCCTCGGCCGAGGGCGGCCGGGAGCACGCGTGGACCACCTCCTGGGGCACCTCCACCCGGATGCTCGGCGGCCTGATCATGTGCCACGGCGACGACAACGGGCTGCGGGTGCCGCCGAAGCTGGCGCCGGTCCAGGCGTACGTGATGATCGTCAAGGACGGCGAGGGCGTGAGCGAGGCGGCGGCCAAGCTGCGCGACGCGCTGCGCGACGCCGGGGTCCGGGTCGCGCTGGACGACCGGACCGACACCGCGTTCGGCCGCCGCGCCGTCGACGCCGAGCTGCGCGGCTACCCGGTGCGCGTCGAGGTCGGCCCCCGTGACCTGGCCGCCGGCAACGCGGTGGTGGTCCGGCGTACGGACGGCTCGAAGGCCCCGACGCCGGTCGCCGACGTGGTCGGCGCGGTCCTGGCCGCGCTGGAGGCCGACCAGCGGGCGCTGCACGACCAGGCGCTGGAGTTCCGCCGGTCCCGCACCGTCGAGGTGTCGACGCTGGCCGAGGCGATCGAGGCGTCCGCCACCGGCTGGGCCATGGTGCCGTGGTCGGCGGTCGGCGTGCCCGGTGAGGCCGAGGCGAACGCGCAGGGCGTGACGGTCCGCTGCCTGCTGCGGGCCGACGGCTCGGTGCCCGACTCCGAGGACGAGCCCGACCTGGTCGCCATCCTGGCCCGCGCCTACTGAGATGTAAGGAAGGGCCCCTTCTTAACGCCTCCGGTAGAGGAAGGGGCCCCTTTTAACACGTCAGGGATGGTGAGCGTGCGGTTCGCGCCAGGTCGCTTGATCATGCACCGGAACGTGCGGAACGGGCGGATCGGCTGGGTCCGGCCGGCCCGGGTCGTCCTCGACGACGACCGCGGCCTGCTGGTCTGGGTGGCCCCGCGTTCCCCGGTGGCGAGCGAGGTGGCCGCCGACGGTCGGGGCATGCGGGCCATGCCGTTCGCGGAGTGGCTGGGCGCGGGCTACCGGCTCGCGCGCGGCCGCTGGAACGGGCCGGGGCTGCTGAAGTTCCTGCCCACCGGTGCCGCCCACTCGGTCTGGTGGTTCCGCGACGCCGCCGGCCGGTTCCAGAACTGGTACGTCAACCTGGAGGAGCCCGGCGTCCGCTGGGACGACGGGTCGGTGGCCGGGGTCGACGTGGTGGACCAGGACCTCGACGTGGTGGTCCGGCCGGACCTGACCTGGGAGTGGAAGGACGAGGACGAGTTCGCCGAGCGGCTCGCCTTCCCGGAGCACTACTGGGTGGCCGACGAGAAGGCGGTCCGCGCGGAGGGGGAGCGGGTGATCCGCCTCGCCGAGGCCGGGGCGTTCCCGTTCGACGGCACGTGGTGCGACTTCACCCCGCCCACCGACTGGGACGTACCGGACGAACTGCCGCCCGGTTGGGACCGGCCGCCGGCGCGTTGAGCATGTGTCGTTCGTCACGGACGGCATCTCCCGGGCGTACGGCCCGGGTCCGGTGCGAGAGATCCGGTACGGATCTGGCAGAATGGTCCGCTGGTATCCGGCGCGCGTCCGGCGCCCTCTAACCCGGGCGCGTCGTCAGTTCACCGAGCAGTCTCCGGCCCAAACCCCACTGTGCCGGTCGGCGCTCACCCGCCACACCGCCCGTACGGGCCGGTGAGATCGCAACAGGAGCGAAACAACTGTGGCCGTAAAGATCCGGCTCCTGCGGATGGGTAAGATCCGCAACCCGCAGTACCGCATCGTCGTCGCCGACTCGCGCACCAAGCGTGACGGTCGCGCGATCGAGTTCGTCGGTGTGTACCAGCCGAAGGAAGACCCTTCGGTGATCGAGGTCAAGTCGGAGCGGGTCCAGTACTGGCTGTCGGTCGGCGCTCAGCCGAGCGAGGCCGTGCAGCGCCTGCTGGAGCTGACCGGTGACTGGCAGAAGTTCAAGGGCCTGCCGGCCCCGCCGCCGCTGAAGGTCGCCCCGGAGCGGGCCGACCGCAAGGCGGCGTACGAGGCCGAGGCGAAGGCCGCCGCCGGCGTGGCGGAGACCCCGGCCAAGCCGGCCAAGAAGGCCGCCAAGGCCGAGGAGCCGAAGGCCGACGAGCCCAAGGCCGAGGAGCAGACCGGTGCCGAGTCCGGCGAGCAGGCCTGACATGGCGCTGCGTCCCGCCCTGGAGCACCTGGTCAAGGGGATCGTCGACCACCCGGACGACGTCCGGGTGCGGATGGTCGACTCGCGTCGGGGCAAGCGCCTCGAAGTCCGCGTGCACCCCGAGGACCTCGGCACGGTGATCGGGCGGTCCGGCCGGACCGCCAAGGCGCTGCGCCAGGTGATCGGCTCCATCGGCGGGCGTGGGGTACGCGTCGACATCGTCGACTCGTACTGATGCTTCTCGTCGTCGGCCGGATCGGCAAACCGCACGGCATCCGTGGTGAGGTCACCGTGGAGGTGCGGACCGACGAGCCCGAAGCACGGTTCGCGCCCGGTTCAGTGTTACGCACTGAACCGGGCGCGGTTCCGACCGAGCCCGGTGCCTGGCGGGTGCCGCCGGAGCTGACCGTCGAGTCGGCCCGTTGGCACCAGGGGCGGCTGCTCGTCGTCTTCGAGGGCGTGCTCGGCCGCGACGTGGCCGAGGCGTTGCGCAACACGCTCGTCGGCGTCGACAGCGCCGACGTCGCGCCGCCGGAGGACCCGGAGGAGTTCCACGACCACCAGCTGGTCGGGCTCGCCGTGGTCACCCGTGACGGCGAGCGGCTCGGCGAGGTGGCCCGGATCGACCACGCCCCCGCCTCCGACCTGCTGGTGCTGCGGCGCCCCGAGGGGCCGCCGGCGCTCATTCCGTTCGTCAAGGCGATCGTGCCCGAGGTGGACCTCGCCGGCGGTCGCGTCGTCGTCGACCTGCCCAGTGGCCTGCTCGACCTGTAGCTGGAGCCACCGCATGCGCGTCGACATCGTGTCGATCTTCCCGGAATACTTCGCCCCGCTGGACCTGTCGTTGGTCGGCAAGGCCCGCGCGAACGGGCTGCTGCGGCTGGCCGTACACGATCTGCGGACCTGGACCCACGACGTGCACCGCACGGTCGACGACACGCCCTACGGCGGCGGTCCGGGCATGGTCATGCGGCCGGAGCCGTGGGGCGAGGCGCTCGACGCGCTGGCCCCCGACGAGCTGAGCCCGGACGGGCTCACCCTGCCCCGGCTGCTCGTCCCGTCGCCGGCCGGCGTCCCGTTCACCCAGGCGATGGCGCACGAGCTGGCCGCCGAGTCGCACCTGCTGTTCGCCTGCGGCCGGTACGAGGGCATCGACCAGCGGGTGCTGGACCACGCGGCGACCCGGATGCCGGTGACCGAGGTCTCCCTCGGTGACTACGTGCTCTTCGGCGGCGAGGTGGCCGTGCTGGTGATCCTGGAGGCGGTGACCCGCCTGCTGCCCGGGGTGCTCGGCAACGCCGGCTCGCTGGACGAGGAGTCGCACGCGCACGGGCTGCTGGAGGCCCCGCTCTACACCAAGCCGGCGAGCTGGCGCGGGCTCGACGTGCCCGAGGTGCTCCGCTCCGGCGACCACGCCCGGATCGCCCGCTGGCGGCGGGACGAGGCGCTGGGCCGGACCGCGGCCCGCCGCCCGGACATGATCGACGCCCTGCCTCCGGAGACGCTCGACGAGCGGGACCGTGCGGCGCTGGACCGGGGCGGATTTTCCTCGCCGCCGGGGCATGTGGCAAAGTAGAGGGGTTGCCGCATCCGTCCACGCCGTGGGCGGCTGCGAGGACCTTCGACCGGGGCCGGTTCGTGCCGGCCGCCACCCGGGGGTCAGAATCACCCGTTCGCGCATCGACTGACGATGCGCCGTGAGCCTCACGAGGACGCAGCGATGAACATCCTGGACGCCCTTGACGCCCAGTCGAAGCGCACCGACCTGCCCGACTTCCGCGCCGGCGACACCGTCAAGGTGCACGCGCGGGTCGTCGAGGGCAACCGGTCCCGGGTCCAGATCTTCCAGGGCGTCGTCATCCGCCGCCAGGGTGACGGTCTGCGCGAGACCTTCTCGGTCCGCAAGGTCAGCTTCGGTGTCGGCGTGGAGCGCACCTACCCGCTCAACGGCCCGGGCATCGACCGGATCGAGGTCGTGACCCGCGGTGACGTGCGGCGCGCCAAGCTCTACTACCTGCGCGAGCTGCGCGGCAAGAAGGCCAAGATCAAGGAGCTGCGGGAGAAGCAGCCGGCGAACTGAACCTCCGCTCGCCACGCCGCCTGAACTGCGCGGATGTCGTATCGACCGGATCGCATTACCCTGGTCGGTACGGGCGCAGCCGGACGGTGGAAAGCAGTCCACTGCCGCCCGTGGGGTCTCCGAGGAGACTCCCGGGCGGTAGTGTCGTTTCCGCGGACCGGAGAGTGGCATGGTGCAGATGCTTGACGAGGACGGCACCGTCGATCCCTGGCGCCGGCGAGCCCGGCGTGGCCGCCGGCAGATGCCGCTCTGGCAGGAGCTGCCACTGCTGCTCATCGTGGCGTTCTGCCTGGCGGTGCTGATCCGCACGTTCCTGCTCCAGGCCTTCTTCATCCCCTCCGGGTCGATGGAGGACACGCTGCTCATCGGCGACCGGGTGCTGGTCAACAAGGTCGTCTACGACGTCCGCGACCCGGTCCGGGGCGAGGTCGTGGTGTTCCGGGGCACCGACCGCTGGGTCGCCCAGGAGGCGCCCGCGCCGCCGACGAACCTCGCCGGCAAGGTCGGTCGCACGCTCGGCGACCTGGTCGGCGTCAGCCGCCCCGGCGAGAAGGACTTCATCAAGCGCGTCATCGGCGTGCCCGGCGACAAGGTCTGGTGCTGCGACGACGGCCGCGTCGTGGTCAACGGCGTGCCGCTGGACGAGCAGGCGTACGTCTCCGAGGACTCCCCGGTCGACCTCCCGCCCAACCCCAAGGAGTGCCGCTCCCGGCAGTTCACCGAGGTGGTGGTGCCGCCCGGGCAGATCTTCGTGATGGGTGACCACCGGCTGGTGTCCCAGGACGCCCGCTGCCAGGGCCCGGTGCCGATCGACAACGTCGTCGGCCGGGCGTTCATGATCGTCTGGCCGTCGCAGCGGTGGACCTCGTTGCCCGTACCCGAGACGTTCTCCGACCTGCCGCGCCCGGACGCCGCGCCGGCGCGTCCGGCCCCGGTCGATCCCGATCCGGTGGGTGGTGTCGTCCTGATTCTCCCGGTCGCGGCGACGCTCACCGTTCTCGCGGGTTCGGGGCGACCGCGCCGTACCGGGGGACGTAGGCTCCTCCCGTGATTGACGAGCAGACCGAGAAGCCGCGCAGCTCCTTCTGGAAGGAACTGCCCATCCTCCTGGGCGTGGCGATCCTGGTCGCAGTGCTGGTTCGCGCCTTCGTGCTGCAGACCTTCTTCATCCCGTCCCCGTCCATGGAGAACACTCTCAAGATCGACGATCGGGTGCTGGTCAACAAGCTGGTCTACGACTTCCGCTCGCCGCACCGGGGCGAGGTGATCGTGTTCAAGGCCCCCACCGAGTGGAGTGGCAACCCCAACGGCGAGGACTTCATCAAGCGCGTGATCGGCGTCGGCGGCGACCACGTGGTCTGCTGCGACCGCACCGGCCCGCAGGAGCGGCTGATCATCAACGGCAAGCCGATCGACGAGCCGTTCATCTTCCCCGGCAACAAGCCGGCCGACCAGGACTTCGACATCACCGTGCCGAAGGGCCGGCTCTGGGTGATGGGCGACCACCGGGAGGCCTCCGGCGACTCGCTGGAGCACTGGCAGCAGTCCGGCGAGGACATCACCGAGGCGACCATCCCGGAGGGCGAGGTCGTCGGGCGGGCCTTCACCATCTTCTGGCCGGTCGGTCGGGCCACCTGGCTCACCGTGCCCGAGCAGTTCGACGGCATCCCCAACCCCTGACCCGCCACCGGTGGGAGGGCGTGGTCGTTCGTCACAGGCGTCTGGCAGGCTGGTGCGGTGACCGTCTACACCCCTCGACGCGCCGCCCGGGTCCTCCTGGTCGACGCGTCCGACCGGGTGCTGCTCTTCCAGGGCAGTGATCCGGCCCGGCCGGACCACCGCTACTGGTTCACCCCGGGCGGCGGGCTCGATCCCGGCGAGACCCCGGCCGAGGGCGCGTCGCGTGAACTGGCCGAGGAGACCGGCCTGCGGCTGACCCCGGCCGAGCTGGGCACGCCGGTCTGGTCCGAGACCGTCGAGTTCCCGTTCGACGGCGTCTGGTACCGCCAGGAGCAGGAGTTCTTCCTCGTCCGGGTGCCCGGCTGGGAGGTCGACACGGCCGGTTTCGACGCGGTCGAGCGCGCCAGCGTGCACGGCCACCGCTGGTGGACGGTCGGCGAGCTGACGGCGACCGTCGACCGCTACTACCCGCCGGACCTGCCCGACCGGCTCGCCCGGGTGCTGACCGGGAGCGGCGGGTGCTGACCCCGCCGCGCACGGTGGTGCGCCGCGACGGCGGGCTCTACGCGCTGGAGCGCGCCCTGCAACGGCGGGGCTTCCGGCACGTGGCCGGTGCCGACGAGGCGGGCCGGGGCGCCTGCGCCGGCCCGTTGGTGGCCGCCGCCGCGGTGCTGCCCGAGGGGCGGCGCGGCGAGATCGACGAGCTGGCCGACTCGAAGCTGCTCACCCCGGCGGCCCGCGAGCGGGTCTACGACGAGGTGGTGGCGCGCGCCCTGGCGTACGCCGTGGTGGTCATCCCGGCCGAGGAGGTCGACGCCCGGGGTCTGCACGTGTGCAACCTGGCCGCGATGCGCCGGGCGCTGGCCTCGCTCACCACCCGGCCGGAATACGTGCTCACCGACGGCTTCGGCGTCGACGGGCTCGACGTGCCGGGGCTGGCGGTCTGGAAGGGCGACCGGGTGGCCGCGTGCGTCGCGGCGGCGAGCGTGCTGGCCAAGGTCACCCGGGACCGGATCATGGTGGAACTGGACGGGCGGTTCCCCGGCTACGGCTTCGCCGAGCACAAGGGCTACATCACCGCCGAGCACAGCGCCGCGCTGCGCGAGCGGGGGCCGTGCCGGGAGCACCGTTTCTCGTACGTGAACGTGGCCGCCGTGTCGGGGCGGGACGGGCGTCCGCCCCGGGCCCGCCGCCCGGCCGCCGGGGAGCCGGATCCGGTGCTCCCCGGCCGGGTGGGCGGACGGCCGGACGAGCCGATGGAGCGCTCCGGCGCGCCAGGGGGTACCGTCGGCGTGGCGTTGGGCGAGCAGCCGCGACCTCCGGCGTCGGTGGGGGAAGATGTGGTCATGGAAGGCGGAGTGCGATGAGCGCGGAAGATCTCGAGAAGTACGAGACCGAGATGGAGCTGCAGCTCTACCGGGAGTACCGCGACATTGTCCGCCAGTTCTCCTACGTGGTGGAGACCGAGCGCCGGTTCTACCTGGCCAACCAGGTCGACCTGCACGTCCGCAACTCGGACGGCGAGGTCTACTTCGAGGTCGAGATGCACGACGCCTGGGTGTGGGACATGTACCGTCCTGCCCGTTTCGTCAAGAACGTCCGGGTAATGACGTTCAAGGACGTCAATGTGGAAGAGCTCGAAAAGCCCGACATCTCGCTTCCCGCAGATTCCGGCTTCGGGAGCTGACCGTGCGGGTCCGGGACGGGCCCGCACGAGCGCCGGTCACTCCGCCGGCACGACCACCTCGACCCGCTGCACCAGGTTGTTCGCGAACCCGCCCCGGTTCCACGGCTGCTCGATCGGCTGGGTGCGCCCGGAGGCGTCCGTGGCCCGGGCGCCCAGCACGTACCGGCCCGGCGTCGCCGTCCAGCTCACCGACCACCGGCGCCACGCCCACTCGCCCCCGGAAGGCGCGTCCAGGTCCGCCGGCGTCCACGTCTGGCCACCGTCGACGGTCACCTCGACCGACGTCACCGGCGCGTGCCCCGACCAGGCCCGACCGTCCACCGTGCACGGTCCCGGCCGCAGCACCCGGGTACGGGACATGAAGTCCGGAAAACCGGGCGGACGGACCAGCGCGCGGGGCTCGATCCGGGTCACCGGCACCCCCGGATCGTCGGCGTCGCGCCGCAGCCGGTACGCCACCGCGTTCTGGTATCCGTCGAACGGCTCGGTGGTCACCCGGATGTCACGCAGCCACTTGACGTGGGCCATGCCGTACCAGCCCGGCACGATCAGCCGCAGCGGCGCACCGTGCTGCGGCAGCAGGGGAGCGCCGTTCATCTCGTACGCCAGCAGCACCTCCTCGCGCAGCGCGTCGGCCACCGGCAGCGCCCGCTGGTAGTCCTGCTCGACGCCGCGCTCCACCCCGTGGTCGGCGCCGGTGAACACCACGTCCACCGCGTCGTCGGCCAGACCGGCCTCGCGCAGCAGCGGGGCCAACGGGGTGCCCGTCCACTCGGCGTTGCCCACGGCCTCCACCAGCCAGGGCTGGCTGACCGGGCGGGGGTGCAGCAGCGCCCGCCCGTTGCCCGCGCACTCCAGCGTGACCCGGTGGGTGACCCGGGGGAGTGCCCGCAGCGCCGCCAGGTCGAACGAGAACGGCCGCCGCACCGCCCCGGACACGGTGAGCGCGTGCGTGGCCGGGTCGACGTCCGGGATGTCGTAGTGGATGAGCAGGTAGTGCAGGCCGGCCGGGGTCACGTCGTAGCGCAGCGCCTCCAGCGGGATGCCGTGGTTGCGCGCGGCCAGCTGGAGTTCCTCGGCGCTGATCGCCTCGTCCGGCTCGGCGACCCGGGAGGGCCGGCTGACGTCGTCCACCGTGGTCATCGCTGCTCCAACCGGTCGTAGCCGACGAACTCGAACATCCGCGCGCCGGCCGTCAGCGGGCGGGGAGCACCGGTGAAACGGTGGGCGCCGACCCCCACGCCGTCGGCCGGGCTGCTCACCGCGACCGGTTCGAAGCCCTCCTCGGCGAACCAGTCGCAGATCGCGGGCACCAGGTCCGGCTCCCGCCGGTGCCGCGTCCACAGCACCGTGCCGCCGGTGGCGCAGAGCGAGGCGCAGTGCCGCACGGTCGCCCGGATGTCGTCGTCGCCGATGTTGCCGAAGATGCCGCAGACCAGCACCAGGTCCGCCGGCACCAGGTCGGCGTAGCGGTCGGTCGCCGACGCGTCCCCGGTGACCACCTCCACGCCGGTCAGGCCGGCGTCGGCGGCGGACCGGCGGGCCAGCTCGGCGTTGCGCGGGTCCAGCTCGACCAGGCGGGCGGTCACGTCCGCGCCCCGGGGGTGGGTGGCGAGCACGGGGATCAGGTCCCGACCCTGGCCGGCGCAGAGACTGACCGCGCGCAGCGGACCGGGCGGCGCCGCGTCCAGTGCCTCGGTGACCCGGCGCCGCACCTCGGCCAGCCGTCGGGACAGCGCCGAGTCGGGCTGGTCGTAGTCGCGGTGCCAGGCGTACCAGTCCTTCGTCACGCGGTCAGCATAGGCGGCCCGGCGACAGCAGATCCGCCCCGAGATCGGGTGGCCGTCCACAACCCCGGCGCTGTCCACAGGGGTGTCCGGGGTGGGCGGCGGAGGTCCGACGGTGCGGGCAGAGTGCGCCGTGTGTGGACCCCGATCGGCCGCGCCGGCGCGGCCCTGCTGCTGATGCTGACCCTCGTGCCGCCCGTGCCGCTGGATGCGGTCTCGGCTGCGTCGACCGTGCCGGCGGGCTCGGACCCGCCAACGATGCCGGCCCCGTCGAGCCCGGCGGGCGGGCCGTTCCGGTGGCCGCTGGCCGGTGGGACCCGGGTGACCCGCCGGTTCGATCCGCCGCCGCGACCCTGGCTCGCCGGGCACCGCGGCGTGGACCTGGCCGGCGACGTGGGCGTCGAGGTACGCGCGGCGGGCGGAGGGACGGTCCTGTTCGCCGGCCCGGTCGCCGGCCGGCCGGTGGTCACCGTCGGGCACCGGGACGGGCTGCGCACCACGTACGAGCCGGTCCGGTCCCGCCTCACCGCCGGCGTCCACGTCGATGCCGGGACGCCCGTCGGTGCGCTGCTCGCCGGCCACCCCGGCTGTCCCGCCCCGGCCTGCCTGCACTGGGGACTGCGCCGGGGAGACGCCTATCTGGACCCGCTCGCGCTGCTCGGGCTCGGTCGCGCCCGGCTGCTCCCGCTCGACCCGACCCCGCCCGGCCCGTGAGCGGGCACGCCCCGCCCGGTCGTCCTCCGGGCACGCGCCCCGCCCGGTCAGCCCCGGGCGAGCAGCGTGGGCAGCCGCACGGCCAGCCGGTCGTACTCCTCGGGGGTGTTGTAGACCTGGCCGCACAGGCGCAGGTAGCCGCGCCCGTTCCAGCCGGCCACCGACACCTCGGCGCCGATCCGGTCCGCGATCCGGGCCCGCAGCTCCCGGGCCGCGTCCAGGGTGGTCGCGACGCCGGGCGGCAGCGGCACGAGCCGCATGGCCACCGCCGGTCCGCCGGGCTCCGGCAACCGCTCCGGCGCCACCCCGAGCGCGTCCCCGACGACCCGTTGCCCGTACGCGGCCAGCGCCGCGTTGTGCGCCCGTACCCGGTCCACGCCGAGGCTGCGCAGCGTGAACAGGCCGACCGGGGCGGCCAGCCAACCGGTGTAGTCGAGCGTGGCCTGCCACTCGACCCGGGTCGGGTATCCGGCGTCCTGCTCCCACGAGACCACGAGCGGCTGGACGCGTTCCCGCCACCGCTCGGCGACCACCAGCGCGGCGGTGCCCCGCGGCGCGAACGCCCACTTGTGCAGGTTGCCGACCCAGAAGTCGGCGCCGACCGAGGCCACCGTGGTGGGCAGCATGCCCGGCGCGTGCGCCGCGTCCACCAGCACCGGCACGCCCCGCTCCCGGGCCACCGCGACAAGCGCCGAGGTCGGGAACAGCCGGGCGGTCGGCGAGGTGAGCTGGTCGACGATCAACAGGCGGGTGCGGCCGGGGCGCAATCCGTCGCGGACGATCTCGACCAGCTCCTCGTCGGTGGTCGACAACGGCACGGGCAGGGTCCGGGACACCGCGCCGGTCCGCGCGCACTCCCGCGCCACCGACAGGGCGACCGCCCCGTAGCCGTGGTCGGTGGTCACCACCTCGTCGCCGGGACGCAGCGCGAGTGACTGGAGCACCACGGCGGCGGCGGCGGTGACGTTGCCGACCAGGGCGGTGCCGTCGGGGTCGGCACCGAGGAAGGTGGCCAGGTGCCGCCGGGCGTGGGCGATCCGGTCGACCAGGCCCTGGGTGAAGAACCGCAGCGGGTTCGACTCCATCTCGTCGCGCAGTCGTTGCTGGGCGCGCTGCACGGCGATCGGCACGGCGCCGAACGAGCCGTGGTTGAGGTGGCTGACGGACGGGTCGAGGGAGAAGAGCAGTCGAGCCCCCGGGATCGGCTCGGGCGGCCGCGGCACCGTCATGCGTCGATCCTAGCCCGCCGTGGATCATCGTCCGACCGCTTCCGCGGCGGCGGCTCCGTCGGTGACGTGGCCGGGGACCTCCGGACCTGCTGCGGCGCCCCGGCGGCGGCTCAGGCGCGCGGGTGGGCCTGCCGGTAGGCCGCCCGCAGTCGCTCGACCGAGACGTGGGTGTAGATCTGGGTGCTGGCGAGCGACGAATGCCCCAGCAACTCCTGGACGGCCCGCAGGTCCGCGCCCCCTTCGAGCAGATGGGTGGCGGCCGAGTGGCGCAGCCCGTGCGGGGTCACCCGCGGTACCCCGGCCGCGCCGGACCAGCCGGCCACGATCCGTCGGGCGGTGGTCGGGTTGAGGCGCCCACCCCGGGCCCCGAGCAGCAGCGCACGGCCGGAG
>NZ_CADEAU010000042.1 GCF_902825405.1 Micromonospora maritima
CGGCCGGCGGAATGGCCGCGGCGGCCGGGCCCATCGGCGCCGGCATCATGGTCGGGCAGGCCGCCGCGAAGGCCGGACCGGCGGCGGTCCGGAAGATCGGTGGCGCCGCCGCGGGCGCGACCGGACCGACAGGAGCTGAGCAGTGACGACGACGGCCGCGCCGCCGAACCCACCGCAGCAACGCGCGTACGGCAACTGGCGCCGCGGGGTGTCCGCCGGACTGTTCGGTCTGGGCACCGTCGGCACGCTCATCATGTTCGGTCTGGCCCTGCTGACCGTGCTGATGCTCGCCGTGTCGCTCCTGGCCGCCCTGCTGACCGCGTTGTGCGGCGCAGCCGTCCTGGTTCCGCTGGCCGTCCGGGTCAACGGGCGCACCGGATTGCAGGTCATGGCGGCGCGGTTCGCCTGGTGGCGCGGGCGCTCCCGGCGGCAGCACCTCTACCTGTCCGGCGTGGCCTCGAAGGTGACGCAGACGCACCAGCTCCCGGGCATCCTGGCCCGCTCGCAGGTCTACGAGGTCGAGACGGGCCGCTCCGGGCGCATCGGCGTGGTGGTCATCCCGCAGTCGCGGCACTACACCGTCACGCTGCGCTGCTACCCGGAGGGCATGGACCTGGTCGACCAGAGCGCCATCGACGCCCGCGTGGCGCACCTGGCGGCCTGGCTGTCCAACCTCAGCCGCGAGCCGGGCCTGGTGCAGGCCGCGGTCACCGTGGAGAGCACTCCGGACCCGGGCACGCAGCTGGCCACCGAGGTGGACGACACGATGTCGCCGCAGGCCCCGGAGCTGGCCCGCCGCGTCCTCCAGGAGGTGGTACGCAGCTACCCGGCCGGATCGGCGACGGTGGAGACCCGGGTCTCGCTCACCTACACGCTGCCGCCGAACCGGCGGCAGCTCTCGCACGAGGACATGTGCCGGGAGGTGGCCGCCCGGCTGCCGAACCTGCACTCCGGGCTCTCGGCCGCCGGCGCCGGCGGGGTGCGCCCGATGATGCCGCGCTCGCTGGTCCGGGCCGTGCGCGCCGCGTACGACCCCGGCGTGGGCACCGAGCTGTCGCGTACCCCCGACCTGGATCTCACCTGGGAGAACGCGGGCCCGGTCTCGGCACGGGAGAGCTGGGACTACTACCGGCACGACTCCGGCGTCTCGCGGACCTGGGGCATGGTGGAGGCCCCGCGCGGTGTCACCTTCGCCAACACGTTCGCCCGGCTGACGGATCCCGACCCGCAGCTGCTGCGCAAGCGGGTGTCCCTGATCTACCGGCCGTACACGCCGGCCGAGTCGGCCAAGCTGGTCGAGTCGGACAAGCGCGACGCCCGGTTCAACGCCACGAAGAAGGCCCAGGCCACCGCCCGCGACCTGGCCGACCTCAGCGCGGCCGAGCAGGCCGCGCAGGAGGAGGCCTCCGGGGCCGGCGTCGTGCGTTTCACGGTGCTGGTCACCGCCACCGTCTCCTCGGTCGAGCACCTCGACGAGGCGACCCGCATCATCGACTCTCGCGCCGCGGAGGCGCGGCTCATGCTGCGCCCGATGTACGGCGCCCAGGCGGCGACCTTCGCCGCCACCCTGCCGACCGGGGTGGTGCTGCCCGTGCACGCCACCGTGCCGTTCTAGGAGGCGGATCCCGATGCCCCGCTCCGTCGTCCCGATCCGACGTCCCAGCAGGCTGGGTTACACCGGCCCCGGCGGTGGCTACATGTCGTGGGTCGAGTCGCCCACCGAGTACCGGGGCACCACCGTGCAGGTGTGCGGCCTGTGGCCGTTCGGCACCGGCTCGTCCACCCCGACGATCGGCGCGCCGCTGGGCCGGCACCGCTACACCAACGCGACGGTGTGCTTCGACCCGATCTCCTGGTACGAACGCGCGAAGCTGATCAACAATCCGTCGGTGTGGATCCAGGCGGAACCGGCCATGGGCAAGTCCACGAGCGTGCGACGGATGCTGCTGAGCCTGGTCGCCCAGGGGGTGACCCCGCTGATCCTGGGCGACCTGAAGCCGGACTACGCCGAACTGGTCGCCGCGCTCGGCGGTCGGGTGTTGCGGGTGGGGCCCGGGCTGCACCGGATCAACCCGCTCGACATCGGTCCGTGGCAGCAGGTGCTGGCACACGTACGCGACCCCAAGGAGATCGAACAGCTGCACGCGGAGATCGTCGACCGTCGGCTGAACGCCGCCCTGGTCCTGGCGACCCTGACCCGGGGCTCTCCGCTCGCGTCGGACGAGATCACCGTACTGGCAGCCGCGCTGCGCTTCCTGACCGAACGGGAGAGCGCCACCCAGCCGCTGCTGTCGGACGTGCTGCGGGTGATCGAGGAGGCGCCCATGCAGGTGCGGTGGGTGACGCTGTGGCACGACGACCACGACCTGGACCGTTACCGCCTGGAGACGGAGAACCTGCGGCGTACGCTGCGAGCCCTGATCCACGGCCCGCTCGGCTCGACGGTCGAGGGTCACACCACCGCCTCGATCGACCTGGACACCACCGCGCTCTGCGTGGACATCTCCGGGATCAGCGAGACCAACCAGATGCTGACCGCCGCCACCCTCGTCACCACGTGGGCCGCCGGCTTCGGTCAGGTCGAGGCGGCGCACCGGATGTCCGATCTGGGCCTGGCCCCGCCGCGACGCTTCTTCCTGGTGCTGGACGAGATGTGGCGCGCGTTGCGGGTCGGGCACGGCATGGTCGACCGCATCGACGCGCTGACCCGCCTGAACCGGTCCAAGGGCACCGGCACCGCGTTCATCACCCACTCCCTGGGCGACCTGCAGGCGCTGCCGAACGAGGAGGACCGCGCCAAGGCCCGCGGCTTCGCCGACCGGTGCGCGGTGCTCATGATCGGCGCCTGCTCCGAGCAGGAACTCGACGCTGTCGCCCGGGTGCGGCCCCTGGCGCAGGCCGAACGCGCCGAGGTGCTGTCGTGGTCCGCGCCGCCGTCGTGGACGACCGGACCGGACGAGGAGGAGGTCCTGATCGGCCGGGGAAACTTCCTCATCAAGGTCGGGACCCGTCCGGGCATCCCGGTGCACCTGGAGCCTACCGAGATCGAGAAGCAGTTGGGCAACACCGACTTCCGTTGGCGGCGCACATGAGCCGGGCGGTCGGACCGGGCGGAAGCAGCGACTCCTCCGGTCTGGTCGCGGGTGGCCTGGCCGGGGCGGTGCTGGCGGTGGCCGGGGCGGTGTGGTTGCCGTTGCGGCTGACCGGGCCGCCCGGCTACGACGGCGAGGGGCTGTTCAGCGCCGTCGCCGGGTTGGCCTCCGGCCGGATCACCTGGACCGTCGCGTGCACGCTGGTGGCGGTCGCCGAGGTGCTGGTGGTGGCGGCCCTGGGCGCCGGTGTCCTGCTGCTGGTCCGGGGTCGCCGTCTCCGGGGCAGCCGGGTCGACGAGGCCGCGCGGCACATGGCCCGCCGTGGCGACCTGACACACCTGAGCCCGGACGGGGTCACCGCGTCGGCCAGGCGGCTGCGGGCCAGTCTGGCCGACGCCGGGACCGTCGCCCCCGACGACGCCGGCGTCCTGATCGGACACACCGTCGTCGGCGGCATGGAGCTGCGTCAGTCCTGGGAGGACATGGCGGTCGACATCTGGGGGCCCCGGACCGGGAAGACCACCGCCCGCGCGATCCCGGCCACCGTGTCCAACCCCGGACCGACGCTCGTCACGAGCGTCAAGGGCGACATCATCGACGCCACCCGGGAACTGCGCGCGGCCCGGGGCGAGATCTGGGTGTTCGACCCGCAGCAGGTCTGGGGTCAGCCGCAGCAGCTCTGGTGGAACCCGCTCGGTGGGATCACCACCATCACCGACGCGCGCCGGCTGGCCGAGCACTTCGCCTCGGCCGAACGCGAACCCGGCATGCAGCGCGACGCGTTCTTCGACCCCAGCTCCGAGGAACTGGTGGCCAACCTGCTGCTGGCGGCCGCGGTCGGCGGACGGTCCGTCCTCGACGTGTACCGCTGGGCGGTGAACCCACGCGACGAGTCACCGGCCGACATCCTGACCGGTGCGGGCTTCCAGCTGCCGGCCGACTCGATCGTCGGTGTGATCAACATGCCGGAACAGACCCGCGGCGGCGTCTACGCCGGCGCGCAGAAGATGCTCATGTGCCTCACGGAGCCGAGCGTCACCGCATGGGTCAGCCCGCCGTCCTCGCCGATGGTCCGGCAGTTCCGCCCCGAGGAGTTCGTCGCCACGTGCGACACCGTCTACCTGCTCAGCCAGGGTGGTCCGGGATCACCGGCGCCATTGATCGCCGCGCTGACCGACGCGGTGCTGCGGGCCGGCGAGCTGCGCGCCCGCTCCTCGCCGGGCCGGCGCCTCGATCCGCCGCTGATGTCGGTGCTGGACGAGGCGGCGAACATCTGCCGCATCCGTCAACTTCCGGCCCTCTACTCCTACTACGGCTCGCACGGCCTGCCGATCATCACGGTGTTGCAGTCGTACGCCCAGGGCGTCGACGTGTGGGGCCGCGAGGGGATGCGCAAGCTGTGGTCGGCGGCGAACGTGCGCACGTACGGCGGCGGTGTCGCGGACCCCGAGTTCCTGGAGGAGCTGTCCCGCCTCATCGGTGAGCACGACGTCATGACCCGGTCCACGTCGAGCAGCGGGTCCGGCTTCGGCCAGCGGTCGGTGTCGCGGCAGACCCGCCGCCAGCGGGTGCTCGACGTCGCGGAGCTGCACGCGCTGCCCCGGGGCCGGATGGTGGTGTACAGCTCCGGTGCGCCACCGGTGCTGGCCCGCACCGCGCCCTGGCAGACCGGCCCGTACGCCGAGGCCGTCCGGGCCTCCATCGCCCGTTGGGATCCGGACCGCCGGACCGACTGGAGTCTCCAGGCCGACACACCCCAGTTGCAGTCGTTCGACAGCTCGGTGCAGGAGCCGCGATGACCACGCCCACCGACCGGAGCGGTTCGGAGCGGGCCGTCGCCGAACTGTCCGCCCTGCTGGAGCAGCTGTCCGGGGCCATGCCGGCGGGCGACACGCCGCCGGATCCCCATGCGGCCACCGCCACCGGGCAGCAGCCCGTCGACGAGGTGCCGGAGCCGGCGTTCCGCAACCTCGACGAGTTCATGCGCCTGTACCTGGCCGAGGTCGTCGAGCGCCGCGTCCTGAGCGGTCCCAAGAGCGGGATCCACTGGTGCGAGCGGTGGTGGGCGCACCCGGAGGCGATCTCACGCTTCTACGCGATGTGGCGCGAGTGGGAGAAGGCTCGGCTCGACGACACGATGAGCACCTGGTGGCTGCACCACCTCGACCCGCACCTGATGGCCATGACCACCGAGTACGGGCCGTTCGCCAAGTGTGAACCCGGGCGGCACACCGAGCCCGCCACGTTGCCGACGATGGCCGCCCCGCGAGAGGTCCTCCGTCAACTGCCCGAGGGCTGAGCGCCGGCCCGACCGGCCGTACCGGTCAGCCGGCGGCCGGGTGGAACACCACCGTGTCGCCGTCCGACGGGTCCGCGGCGAGGCCGCCGTACGCGGTGACGGCCACCGGCGCCACCCCGGGTGACACCGACCTGTCCAGGCCGGTACGCGCGTCCAGGACGACCGCGGCCCCGTTCACCGTGCCGTAGACCGCGCCGTGCCACGCCGCGGTCATCCGCGGGGCGCGTCGACCGGTGGCGGGCAGCTGCCACAGGTCGTCTCCGCTGGTGGAGTCCAGGGCGAACAGCGGCTCCGAGTTGCCGAGCGCGCAGACCGTGACCGCCGCCTCGTCGTAGGAGCAGCGCAGTCCCACCCGGTACTCGCCGGTGGTGCGGTTGGCCAGGGTGCCGTCCTTCTTGACGAGCGCGTAGAAGCGCCTGCCGTCGTTCTGCCGGCCCACCGCGACGACGAACGACGGACCGGCCGCGGCGAGTTCGGCGTCGGCGACCGAGAGCGCCGACCAGCGTTCGGCGCCGTCGAGCAGCGCGAGCCCGGTGACGGAGCGGCGGTACCGGGTGTCCGGAGCGGTGAGGCCGACGACGGTGTCCCCCAGGAGCGCCGAGGCGGTGAACTCGTCGTCGCGCCACAGCGTGTTGCCGGTGCTGACGTCGACGACCACGGTCACCTGCTTGCCGATGCCCAGCACCACCGCAGTGCCGCGGCCGCCGACCACGCGTACGGGGTCGGCGGCGACCAGGCTGAAGTCGCCCTCGGCCGGTTTGGCGTCCACGGTCACGGTCGTCGTCAGCCGACCGTCGGTCGCGTCGATCACGAGCAGCTCGACGGCCTGGCGGGACGCGACGGTGCCGGAGGCGGGGATCTCCACCGCGTACGGCACCACCACCGTGGGCCGTCCGGAGGGGTCGATCAGCACCGGCCGGTGCCCGGCGGCGGCCGGATCGCGGGTGATCGGCGTCTGCTTCGGCGTGAGCACGGACAGCCGGCGTCCGGTGCCCGCGTCCAGCACCGTGGTCCCGGCGTCGCCGGCCACGAAGGCGGTGGTCCCGCGCAGGAGGACGTCGCCGGGGCGGGCCTGTCCCAGTGCGATTCCGGTGGGCCGGAACCGGGTCGGCGGGTCGAACGCCGGCGTCGACGGGGTGGTCGCGGGTGCCGGCGCGCCGGTGGAGGCCGGCGGAGGCGGGTCGTCGTCGCCGCATCCGGCGCTCGTCGCCACGAGCGCGACGATGACCGCCACCGCCTGGAGCCGCGCTCGCACCACTGGATCCCCCGTTCCGCGATCGTCCGGCCCCGTAGCGTAGCAACGGGCATCGATCGGGCGGGCGACCGGCGCGCGTCGCGGCGGATCGACCGGTCTGTTCTGAGTGGACAGCGCGATCTATGCTGCTCCCGGTACGCATCGTGAGCGGCATCGGCGTCTGCCCGTCGCTCGGGCGTGCCGATGCAGTCGTGCGTTCGGGGGAGGGCACTGCATGAGTTCGCCGTGCGTGGACGTCCGGGCTGCCGGAGTCGTCAGCGGCGCCGCCGTGCCACGGTCCTCCCTTGCCCGCCCGCCGCGCACCGCGGTGCCCCGTGACCCACCGGTCCGTGACGCGCCCGCTGCCGTCAGGACGTGCACATGGAGGTAACAGACGTGACGAAGGTGTCGGATTCCTGGGGATGCATGCTCAGCACCCACCGTTACGCGTGGGACGAGCGGGAGGAACCGGTACGGCAGGACGTCACCTTCGCCGACCAGGCCGCCACGTCCCGGAGCACGCTGGCGGGCGAGGGTGACGCCGGGGCGCCGCGGTCGGTCGAGATCGCCAGCACCGAGGCGCTCGTGGCCGCGGCCCTGCTCCGGGAGTTGTCGGCCCGGCTCCGCCACGGTGTCACCACCGGCGCGGTGAGCCCGGACGCCGCGGAACTGGCCGACGTCACCGACGATCTCGTCGGCCGGCTCTACGCGGCGACGGGCATGCGGGGCTGACCGTCGTCGGCCCGGCGTGGCCGCGCGCCGGGCGGTTCCGGCGCCCCGACCCGCGCCGGACGGTTCCGGCGCCCTGACCGCCGACCAGGTATCCGCAGAGACACCAGAAGAAGGCAGCAGAGATGACAGTGCCCTTGCCGCCGGCCCGGGCGGAGGCGCAGAGCCGGCCGATGAACGTGCTCACGCTGTGCGACAAGTGGATCGGCGGCGGCCCGATCGCCGTCAACCGCGAGATCTCGGTGGCGCTCGCCGAGCTGGGGCACCGGGTGACCACCCGGGTGAGTGTTCCGTCGCCGTCGCATCCCCTGGTCGACATCCAGGTGCTCGACCCGGTCCCGGGGGTGTCCGACACCCGGGCGCAACTGCTGCGGGCGGACGGGCTCCCGGCGGACGTCGACGTCATCATGGGCCACGGCCGGTTCTCCGGTGGAGCCGCCTCCTACCTGCGCGACAACTTCTATCCGCACGCGAAGGTGGTGCACTTCGTCCACGTGACGGCGGACGAGATGGACCGCGGCCGGGGTGAGCCGCTGGAGTCGAACCAGCACACCGAGACCGAGCGCGCCCTGGTGTCCCGGGCCGACCTGGTGGTCGGCGTGGGCCCGCTGCTGACCGCCGAGGGCCGTCGCCTGGCCCGGATGTGCGAGAAGCCGCCGCCGGTGGTGGAGATGACGCCCGGCGTGGTCCTGGAGACGCCTCCGCGCTACGACCCCGAGCAGACCCGACTGAACCTGCTGGTGTTCACGCGCACGGACGACCGCCTCAAGGGAGCCGACATCGCCGCCGCCGCGGTGGGCGAACTGCACAGGCGTGGCCTGGACGTACGACTGACGATGCTGGGTGCGCACAAGTCCGACGTCGCGGAACAGGAACGCGTGCTGTCCGACATCGCCGGTTTCCCGGTCCGGGTGCGGGGCTACACCTCCGACCCGGGCGTCATGGCCGCCGAACTCCGGGGTGCGGACCTGGTGATCCACGCGGCCCGGCACGAGGACTTCGGCCTGGCCCCGCTGGAGGCCGCCGGGTACGGCGTGCCGGTCCTGGTCGGGAACCACACCGGGGTCGGGATGTTCCTCGGCGACGCCAACCGGGTGCCGCCGGCCCTGGGCGCGGCGTCGGTGGTGAACACCAAGGGACACTCGGAGGCGACGCTGCCCACGGTGTGGGCCGACCACGCCGAGGCGGTCCTGAAGGATCTGCCGGAGACCCGGCGTCGGGCCGCCGAGCTGCGCGAGCACCTCGGGCGGAACCACACCTGGCGGCACGCCGCCGAGGGGGTGGCGGAGCACATCCAGACCCTCGCGCCGCCCACGCGCGGCACCGCCGCCGCGACGGCCGCGTTGCAGGCCGCGCACCAGCAGGCCCGCCCCGCGGTCGCGCCGCCCCGGCGGCCGCAGGCCTGGCAGGAGGGCCTCCGGCCGCCGGGACGCGGCCGGTGAGCGGGCCCGGGAAGCCGTGGCTGCTGCTCGACATCGACGGTGTCCTCAACCCCACCGACGACCACGCCGACCGGGGCTTCACCGAGCACCACCTGCACGGCTACCGGGTGCAGCTCAGCCGCGAGCACGGGCGGATGCTGAACGACCTCGACCGGGAGGGACTCGTCGACCTGCGGTGGGCGACGACCTGGAACCATGCCGCGAACGCCTATGTCGCCCCCGCCGTCGGCCTGACCGGTCCGCTGCCCGTCCTGGTCATCGACCGGGCCCTGGCCGGCCCGGTGCCGTTCGGCGTCAACTGGAAGGCCGCGAGCGTGCTGGCCGAGGCCGACAGCAAGCCCTTCGCCTGGCTGGACGACTTCCTCACCGACGCCGACCGGCGGTGGGCCGAGGCGCGTGTCCTCGACACCGGGATCCCCACGCTGCTCGTGCCGGTGGACCCGGCGGTCGGGTTGCTTCCCGACCACCTCGACCAGGTGCGCTCGTGGGCCCGGAGCACCAGCGGCCCCGGCGTCCTCACCGGTGCGGAGCTGCTGCGGCGCACCCCGCACCTGTCGGCGGACCCGGTGGCGCGGGAGCGGGCCGACTGGTTCGCGCGTACCTGCAACGCCCTGCCCGACCAGGCCGGCGGTCTCGACCGGAGGGACCTGACCGTCTCGCTGTGGGACCGCTGCGCGAGCGCGGTCACGGCCGAGTACGCCGACGGGTCGCGAGGGCTGCGTCCCACCGACGAGTTCGTCCGCCAGTCCTTCCGCCGGTTCCTCCGGGACGACGGCACGGCGGCGACGGTCTGGGCCGACCGGGCCGCGCTGCGCGCCGCGCAGCCCGAGCGCGGCGACGTGACGCACGCCAAGGACTCGTACCGTCTCGTCCTCGCGGAGACACCCGACCGCGACGCCGGCCCGCGGATCCAACTGCTCGTCGACTCCGCGGTGGCCGACCTCGGCATCAGCCCGGACATCCAACGCACCCACCGCTCGATCCAGCTCGGCCCGTCCGGCCCGCTGGTGCAGGTCTCCGTCCGCGCCGACCGTCGCGACACGTCCAGCGACCTGACCGTCGCCTTCGGTCACGACGGGCAGGCCGAACGGGTCCCCTACGATCAGTTGCTACGCGACGGCCCGGACGCCCTGCGCGAACGGGTGACCCGGGTCGGCAGGTCCGTGGCGGAACTGCAGGAGCGACGGTCGGCCGCCGTCGCCTACCTGCCGCGGCCCGCCGCGCGCCGACACCAGCAGCAGCCGTACCAGCCGACGGCGGCGGTCCGTCCGCCGACGTCACCACAGCCATCGAGGGGCAGACGATGACATCGGAGAGTCCGACGCACGAGGGCAAGGCCGTCGACCAGGCGCGGCAGGACTACGACGCTCTGCGCGCGGTCGGCGAACTGTTCCCCGACACCGCACTGGCGGAGAGCAGCCGGCAGCTCGAACGCGGTGGCGACTGGCCGGAGAACCTGCGCGACGCCCCGCTCGTCGTCGACGCCGGATCGGCCTGGGGCCCGGGCACCGTCCTCGCGGTGGCGGCCGCCGGGCGCGGCGTACCGCGGCTCGCTCTGGTCATCGTGGGCGACGAGCCGGCCGCATCGGCCGCACGCCGCCTGCTGGACCGCGTGGGCCGCCCCGAGGTCGGTGTCGTGTTCCGGCCCGCCGAGGTGCCGGCGGCCGTCCGGTCCGCCTGCGGCGGCGACGGGCAGCCGATCCGCTGGGCCGGCCTCGGCGAGCCCCTCCACCTGGCGCAGCTGATCCCGCACGCTCCCGACCTCGCCGGCCGGTTGCGGGTCACCCAGTCGGTGACCGGCGGACGACTGGTGAGCCCGGACGCGGCCCGGACCGTGCTGGACGCGGTGCGGGAGGGGCGGATCGCCGCGCTCGACCTGGTCGGCGGGCCGGAGGGCGACGGGCCGGCGGCCGACCACAGCCACCGCCAGGCCATGGCGCTCGTCGAGGCGCTGGACGAGACGGTCGACCGGTCGGCCACGGCCGCCGTGCTCGACGGCTCCGTCGTCCTGAGCGCCGCCGTGATGCTGCCCTTCGTCGACGTGGAGCGGGCCGGCACGGCTGTCGACGCCGAGGGCCGCTTCCGGCGTGGCCACGACGGGGTGTCCCTGTGGTGGGGCGCGATCGAGGACCATGACCCGCTGGTCCGCTGGCTCAGCCGGGTCATCGAGCCGTCGCGGCCGGACCGGGAGGCGTGACAGGGGTGTCGGCCACCGAGGAGTTCTCCGGGCTCGAGGCGATCTACGAGGCGTACGGGCTGGAGTCGGCGAGCGACCGCGCGGCGGTCGCGGAGGCGTACGGCGTCTTCCGTGAGCACCACGGGCCCTACGTCACCTCCATCGCGGCCGAGATGCTGGACGACCTGCGGGCCTCCGTCGAGGCCGACCCGAACGAGCGGATCGTCTTCGTCGGACGGGACGGGTTCAGCCTCGGCGTCGCCGTCCGCGCGATGGACCCCGACTTCTTCGACGCGCACTGTCACAACGTGGTGCTCTCCCGGGCGCTCGCCGAGGCCGCCGTGCAGGACAAGGAGCGCAACAGCGGGGCCGAGTACCCCCAGCTCCAGCCGTACCGGGAGATCTCCGGGTCGGTCGACGACCGGGACATCGACGGCGCCTACCAGCGGCTCACCCGCTACCTGCGGGGCAACGGGATCCCGGTGGGCCGGGAGGGCAGCCGCATCACCTTCGTCGACAGTTGCCTGAAGGGCACCATCCAGGAACTGTGCGCCGCGATCTATCCGAAGAGCGAGTTCACCGGCCGTTACATGTTCTACTACGGCATCGAGGGCGACCCGCATCCCGGCAGCAAGAAGGGCTATGCCCTGCACCGCGAGGGCGCCCTCGGCGGGGGCCTGAAGACGCTGCCGGCAGATCCGGCTCTGACCTTCGGCAGCATTCCGGCGATCCGGGTCATCGAGAACGCGTTGCAGGGCCCGTTGAGCAGTCCGAAGAGGATCCGGGACGACGCGCCGGACCAGACCCGGTTGATCGACACCCCGGACCGGACATGGGGATGCAATCCCGTGCTGATCGCCGAGCCCTACCGCGATCCCGCCGTGCGCGAGGCCAGCAAGGTGGCGGCGTTGCTCGCGGTCCACGACAGCGCGGTCGACGTACGCGACGGCGCCCCGCTCGACACCGCGAAGGTGCGCGAGCAGTTCACCACGCAGGTGCGGTCCTGGCTCGAACGCAGTGCCGACGTGGATCCGCGGCTGAACCGGATCCTGGACAGTTTCGTCCACCGGGACGACCATCGCCTCATTCGCCGCCTGGACGATCTCATGCACGAGGCACGGCTTCCCGAGGCCACCAGAACCCGGTTCTGGACGACGTTCGACCAGGTGACGTCGCTCGACGACAAGAAGGACTTCATCGAGCAGTTCCGGAACGCGACGCAGCGGGCCCCGGACGGCGCGGGCCCGCCGCGTGGCGAGGTCGACGCCTCGCACCGTCGGGTCGAGGAGGGTCAGCCGTGGCTGCGGGGCATCACGCCGGCGGTCGGCGGCGCGGTGTCCCGGCCGCCCGCCCAACGGACGCCCGGCGGTGGCGCTCCCCCGCGGGCCCCCGCCGGCGCGTCGTACCCCGGGCGTCCCCGGCGACCCGACGCTCCGAGTCGCTGACCACCCGCCAGAAGGAGATCCCGCCGTGCCCACCGAATCCGGCCTCGCCGCCGCGTACCCCCGGCTGTTCGCACCGCAGCGGTGGGAGTGGGGTGGGCTCGACGCCCAGTTCAGCACCGACGTGCCCCCGGACGAGCTGGTCACCAACGTGCACCTGGTGGGGTTCAGCGGCGAGGAGGTCATCCTGTGTCGTGACGACCGCGACGTGTGGTTCCTGCCCGGGGGCACGCGCGAACCCGGTGAGAGCGTCGAGGACTGCGCCCGGCGGGAGCTGCTGGAGGAGGCGGGCGCGGTGCTCACCGGCCCGCTCACCGTGGTGGGCGCGCACCACTGTGTCACCGACCGACCGCTGCCGTACCGGCCGCACCAGCCGCATCCCGAGAAGGCCTGGCTGTGGTGTGCCGCCGACGCCGCGATCGTCCAGGCCCCGACGATGCCGGCGGACGCGGAACAGATCGTCGAGGTCCGGGCGGTGCCGGTCGCCGAGGCCGCTGTCCTTCTGCTCACCGATCAGCCCTGGCTCCCCGACCTGCTCATGCTGGCCGTCCGAGAGCGCGGGCGGACCGTGCGCGACGGTGACAGGGCCGCCGGGTAGCACGGTGACCGGCCCCGGGCCGGCGGTCAGACCGACTCCAGCTCGCGCTCCCCGGCCGGTGCGGGGGCACCGGCCCGCCCGGTCCGGTCGTCGACCCGGGTCATCACGGCCCGGGCGTAGAGCGCGATGCCGGCCAGCATGCTGGCCACGGCGATCGGAACGCCGAGAAGGGGCCGCACGTACATCGCCAGGAACCAGGACCTGACGTCGATGTCGGACAGGATGAAGACCAGCGGGACGATCCCCTGGGGGATCAGCAGGATCGAGCCGAGGCCCCAGCTCAGTCCCTCGACCGTGCCGCCCTTCCTGGCCACGCCGGCGCCGCCCGCGGCGCGGGACACGGTGGGCCGACCGGTGCGCATGGCGTGCAGCAGGTCGGGCCCGTCCTCGGTGAGCTTCCGGATCGCCAGGCCGCCCAGCACCCAGGCGACGACGACGCCGGTCAGCACGCCGACCGGCAGGCCGGCCCAGCTCAGCCACCGCTCGTCCCAGCGCGTGCCGAGGTAGACCACGGCGAGCGCCGGCGCCGGCGGCACCAGCCCGACCCAGAACAGCACGTTGGACCGGCCGGTGGTGTCGGCGCGCTCCAGCGGGTTGCTCGGCCGCTTGTGGGCGTCGGGTCCGGGGACCAGGCCGAACACCGACGAGTGGGCGATCAGGCCGGCGCCGCCGCCGAGCAGGGCGGGCACCGCGGCGGCCACCCACGGCCAGGCCCAGGCGGCACCGCTCCACCAGGTGAAGGCGACGCTCAGGGCGACGGCCGGCGGCGCGAAGACGATCAGGTATGCCCACTGCCGGCCCCGCACGTCGGCCCGCTCGGCGCCGATCGTCAGGGTCTGCCAGAGCGCGGTGCCGTCCTGGCTGTAGAGGTTGCAGGCCGAGGTGATCGCGAAGAGCGCGAGCGCCGGGCCGGCCCAGGGCAGCAGGAGACGGGCGTCGAAGGTCAGCGGCAGCAGCGCGGTGCCCAGCGCCCAGACGATCGGCACCACCGCGGTGGTGGTCCGCAGCGGATCGCGCCACCAGGTGCGCAGCTCCTTGCGGACGACTGCGCCGGTCGTGCCGCCGAGCGGGCCGCCGCTCACCGGGGCTCGGCCGGCGCTGCCCCGGATGGTGGCCCGGGCCCGGCGCGGAGTGCCCAGCTCGACCGACCAGACGAGCAGCAGGAGGACGCAGAGCGCGGCCAGTCCGGCCGGCGCGGCGATCGCGAGCGGCCAGTCCCCCCGGCCCGCGGCGTCCACCGCCACCACTCCCCAACTCGACGGGACCGCCCGCAGCGCGACGGTGGTCGGGTGGGAGAACCCGGTCTCGAGGATGTCGGAGTACATGACGGCCACGACGATCATCCAGCCGGACTGGGTGAGCACCAGCATCGCCGCGAACAGCACGCCGGTGACCGCCGCGCCCGCCCGGGACGCCGCGACCACGCCGAACAGCGCGTAGGCCACCCGGGACAGCAGCACCACGAAGACCAGTTGCAGCGCCGCGACCGGCACCGCCAGCAGCCCCGGGGCGAGCCCCTGCCGCGCCCCGTACGTGATCAGGCCGGCGAAGCCCAACGCGGTGACCGCCGTGGTGATCCCGACGAAGGCCGCGCCGAGCAACCCCAGCGCGAGCCGGCGGCGCGGCATCGGCAGCAGCATGAAGTGGTCGGCGCGCAGCACCGCCGAGCCACCCCACAGCGGGCCGACGAGCCAGCCGAGCGTCCACATGCCGAAGACGCCCGCGAGAAGGTCGCCGAGCACCTCGCGGTTGGGCAGCTCGACCAGGGAGAGCCAGATGGTGGCGGCCGCGAACAGCAGGCCGAGGAGCGCGCCGACGAGCATCCACGCGGCCCGGCCGCCGGTCATCGAGTTCTTGACGACCGTCAGCTTCATCCGGATCAGGACACCAGCCACGACAGCCCTCTACGCGCGTGCGCGTCGCCCCCGACCAGCCGGACGAACGTCTGCTCAAGCGTGCCGTCGCCGCGTACCTCGGCGAGTGGGCCGGCCGCCACGACCCGCCCCCCGGCCATCACGGCCACGGTGTCGCACAGCTGCTCGACCAGCGGCATGACGTGGCTGGAGAGCACCACCGAGCCGCCACCGGCCACGAACCCGTTCAGGATCGCCTTGAGGGCCGCCGCGGACACCGGGTCGACCGCCTCGAACGGCTCGTCCAGCACCAGCAGTCGGGGCCCGTGCAGCAGCGCGGTCGCCAGCCCGATCTTCTTGCGCATGCCGGTCGAGTAGTCGACCACCAGGGTGCGCTCGGCCGCGCCGAGCTCCATCACGTCGAGCAGGTCCTGGACCCGACCGGCCAGCACGCCGGCCTCGATGCCGCGCAGCTGCCCGAGGTACGTCAGCAGCTCGCGGCCGGTCAGCCGCTCCGGCATGGACAGCCCGTCGGGCAGCACGCCCAGCAGCGCCTTCGCCTCGACCGGGTCGGACCACACGTCGACCCCGAACACCTGCGCGGTGCCCTCGTCCGGGCGTAGCAGCCCGACCGCCATGGACAACGAGGTGGTCTTGCCGGCGCCGTTCGGGCCGACCAGCCCGAAGAACGAGCCCCGCGGCACGACGAGGTCGACGTGGTCGACGGCCGTGTTCGTGCCGAACGTTTTGTGCAGGCCGGACAGTCGCAGCGCCGCGGGCGGGCCGCCCGCGTCGGCACGTCCGGCTCCGGCGTGCCGGATGGTCGCTGGCTCCATGGGTCCCCTCGACGTCGCTGGGTGGCGCCGGGCCTGGTCTGCTCCGACCCGCGCTGCCGTGGGGAAGCGTCGACGAGGAGGGTTGGTCCACTGCGCCCACCCGGCGGAGGGGCGTGCGGGCCCAGTCTAGCGATCCGGGGACGCCGGGAGGGGCCCGGCGACGCCTCAGGACGACCCGGATCCGACGCCTCGCACCGCCTCGACGACGGACCGGGCGACCTCGTCGGGCTGAGACACCGCCATCGCGTGGGAGGCGCCGGCGACCTCCCGGACGCCGCGGGCGCCGGCCCGCTCGGCCATGAAGCGGTGTGCCGCGACCGGGATGTTCCGGTCGGCGTCCCCGAAGACGAACCAGGTGGGCAGCGACCGCCACGGTGGGGCGCCCGCCGTCAGTCCGTCGCCGAGCGCCTGCTCGGTCACCGGCCGCTGGGTCCGGGCCATCAGGGCCGCGAGGTCGTCGGACACGTCCGCGGCGAACTGCGCGTGGAAGGCGTCCTGCCGGATCGCCACCTCCTTGCCGCCCGTCGCCACCGGGTAGGAGACCAGGGTGTCGGCGAGCGTACTGCCGGGGAACCGACCGGACAGCGTCAGCGCCGACTCGCCCGTGTCCGGGCAGAACGCGTTGACGTAGACCAGGGCGCGTACCGCCGACTCACCCGCCGCCGCCTCCGTGATCACCATGCCGCCGTACGAGTGACCGACGAGCACCACCGGGCCACCGATCCCGCGCACCACGTCCCGCACGTACGCGGCATCCCCGGCCACGCCGCGCAGCGGGTTGGCGGCGGCCACGACGGACCGGTCGGTACCGAGCCGTTCGATCACGCCGTTCCAGCTCGCCGACTCGGCGAACGCGCCGTGGACGAGGACGAGGGTGGGTTCCTGATCTGACACGACATCCGCTCCTCTGGTTCCGGCGGAGCCGGGTGCGTCCGCTCGACGGGTAGGGCCGGCTGCTTACCCACGGTGCGGCGGTGAAACGTCTGCCCTCCGAAGGCGGTGGGACGGCCGGGCCCGTCCGGCGGCGCGAGGGGCACCGGAGCGGCGCGCCCGGTGGGAGGATGTGCCCATGCGACGGAGATCCCTGCTCATCGGCGCGGCAGCCGGCGTCGCCGCACCCGTCGTGGCCTCCGGCGCGACACCGGCGACGGCGGCGGCCGGTGTCGGCACCGACCCGCCCCGCCCCCGGCCGCGCACCTGGACGCCGGCCAACAAGGCCGGCGGTCTCACCACGCTGCCGGCGGCCACCCGTCAGGTCGTGATCGTGACGGCGGCGAGCTGGAGCACGAGCTACGCCACGCTGGAGACGTTCACGAAGACCGATGGCCGCTGGGTCCCGGTCTCCGCGGCGCTGTCCGCGCGGATCGGCTCCCAGTTCTTCAGCGACCACCACGTCGAGGGGGTGCCGACCACGCCGACCGGCGTCTACGCGTTCGGTCCGACCGTCTACGGCATCGCCGCGGACCCGGGCGTCCGATTCCCCTACCACCGGGTCGTCACGAACGACTGGTGGAACGAGAACCCGAACTCCGCCGGTTACAACACCTTCCAGCACACGGCGACCAGTCCGGGTGGCCTGAGCGAGGCGCTGTGGCAGGAGAAGCCGGCCTACACGCACTTCGCGGTGATCACCTACAACATGCCCCCGACCGTGCCCAAGCCGGTGCCGAACGCCGGCAGCGGCATCTTCCTGCACGAGTTCAGCCGGACGCCGTCCGGTCCCACCGCCGGCTGCGTCAGCCTGTCCCACGCCGACCTGGTCGGTGTGTTGCGCTGGCTCGACCCGGCGGCCCAGCCGCGCATCGTGCTGTCCCCGCTGGACAGCCTCGGCCGCTACTGACGGGAAGACCCGGGCCCGGCGTGGAGGTCGACCTCCACGCCGGGCCGGGGGCCGGGTCAGCTGGCCGTGCAGCTGGCCGCCGCGCCGGGGCCGGTGCCGGTGCCCTGGAAGCCGAAGTTGGTCGACTGTCCGGCGCCGACGCGCCCGTTGTAGCTCACGTTGGTGAATCGGACGGTCCCACTGGTGCCGCTGGCCTGCGCGTTCCAGGCACCGGTGATCGCGGTGCCGCCGGGCAGCGTGAGGGTCACGGTCCAGCCGTTGATGGCCGCGGAGCCGGCGGTGACGTTCACGCTCGTGGTGAAGCCGCCGGCCCACTGGTTGACCGACACCGACGCGGAGCAGCCGTTGCCCGTCGGCGGAGTCGTGGTGGGGGGAGCCGTGGTCGGCGGGGTGGTCGTCGGCGGCGTCGTGGTCGGCGGGGTCGTGGTCGGCGGGGTGGTCGTCGGCGGCGCGGTGGTGGGCGGGTTGGGCGCGCCGTTGGCCAGGCTGTAGGCCAGGTCGGGCTGGAACGATCCGGCGGCGTAGCGGCAGCCGTCCGCCTCCCCCGGCGGCTTCACCCACAGGTACGCGTCGATGTTGGCGTCACCGGTGTTCGTCGTCGGATACTGCCCGATGCGCCGGTCGGTGTTGTCGTCGGCGCACCAGTCCCCGGCGGCTCCCCCGTTGCGGCTGGTGTCGATGACCTGGCGCTTGCCGGAGATGCCCATGCCGTTGAGGGCGGAGATGACCGCCCGGCCGAAGGCGGCCTCGCCGGAGGTGGAGTTGAAGTTCGACACGTTGGTGAAGAAGCCGTCGGCGTACTGCACGCCGGCGGCGCGGAGCCGGTTGGCCGTCTCCCCCGCGCTGTTCCAGGTGGAGTGCCCGCCGTCGAGGTACACCTTGGCGTTGGGGTTGGCCGACTTGATGGTCTGGGTGGCCGTGGTGAGCGCCTGGTTGCGGGCGTTGATCTCGCCGCTGCTCAGGCAGGTCTGGAGGGCGAGCGAGTCGGTCTCCAGAATGATCATTACGGTCTGGTTGCCGAGCCCACGGGCGAAGTTGGACACCCAGGTCTGGTACTGGTTGAGGTCCGGCGCCCCGCCGGCGCTGGCTCCGCCGCAGTCCCGGTTGGTGATCTCGTAGACCGAGAGCACCGGGATCTGCTGCGCCGCGTTGGCGGCGCCGACGAACCCGGAGACCTCGGACTGCACGGTCGACGGGTTGAAGTTGGCGAACCAGCGGGCCTGGGGCTGGCTTTCGATCTTGTCGCGGATGACGGCGGCCCGCGAGTCGCCGGGGTTGGCCGCGACCCAGCGGACGACCGCCGAACTCGGGTCGCGGTAGAGCGTTCCGGACACCGTGCCGGCGGATGCGCCGCCGACGGCGAAGGCGACACCGGCGGCGGCGGTGACCGCGACGGCCGCCACGCCGACGGCCGCGGACCGGCGACGCCGGGGGGAGAGGATAGCCACGACGTGTTTCCTCCTGATCACATAGATGTGTCTGTCTTCATGGGAGCGTTCCCAAGACGGTAGCGGAGGCGCGGCCCGCTGCCAATATGCAAAGCCGTCACTGCGTCGGTGACCGGACCGCCGACGGTGGGCGGGTCAGAACTGGACGACGTGCCCCACCCGGGGCGGCGTACGGCCGGCGAGGACGTCGAGCCACGCGTGCCGCAGCGCCTCGGGGCCGCGGCCGACCCGCACGTCGAGCCACCCGCCCACCGCCCGCGAGAACCGCTGCCAGGCGTCGGCGAACCGGTGGTCGAGGCCGTCGCGGCCCCAGTCCCGGCCACGCTTGCGCATCTGCACCGGCGCGAAGAAGACCTCGTCGGCGACGTCGGCGTTCGGCGTCTGCCGGGTCAGGCCGACGGCGATGTCCCGGACGAGCCGGTCGCCCAGGTGGGCGCGCAGGGCGGCGCGGTGCGCGGGCGCCCCGGACAGGTCGAGGTAGACGGTCGGGACGGCGTCGAGCGACGTGACCTCGTCGTAGGGGAGGACCTCGTCGTAGCAGCCCAGCGACCGGGTGAACCCGAGGTTGCCGGGCGAGGTGAGCCCGACCAGGCGGCGGCCACGGCCGTGCAGCTCGAACGCGGCGGCGTACGCGGTCTTGCTCGACGCCGACGACAGCACCAGCGACCGTGCCCCGTACCAGTCGTTGTCGACGACCTGGTCGGCGAGCATGAACGAGGTGAAGAACAGCGGCCGGAACAGGATCAGCAGGTCCTCCTGCTCCGCCCGGTAGGCGGGGTCGCCGACGGTCGACCGGTAGGCGTTGTACGGCGAGGGCAGGTCGGCCCGGTGCGGACTGGCGTCCCGGAAGCCGGAACCGTCCACCCGGTCCGGACGCACCACCAGGTGGCCGGCGGGCGGAAGGTAGCCGTAGACACGCGTGCCCGGCTCGACGCCGGCCACGGCGGACGCGGCCACCTCGGCGAAACCCCACAGTGGCGGGAGGCCCCACCGCCGGTCCAGCCCGCGCGGCTCGGGTGGGAAGAACTCCCAGTACCGCATCGACTCGCCGAGCACCGCGTAGGTGACGTTGTTGGCGGTCAGCCCGACGCGGTCCACCCGCAGCAACGCCTGCCCGTCGGCGAGGGCCGGCACCGGGCCGTCGACGAGCGTGGTACGGGCGCGGTCGTCACGGGCCACGGCGAACGTCCAGGACTCGGCCATGGTCCGACGCTAGGCAGCCGCGGGACCGGAGACAAGTGCACTGCGAGTGCAAAATTCGACGGGCGCCGCCGCACCCACCGGATCAGCGGCCGCGGTTGAGGGCGACGATGGCGCCGTTCAGGGCGGTCGCGAACAGGGTCCACGCGACGTACGGAGCCAGTGCGGCGCCGGCCGGGCGGTCGGTGCGCGCCGCCCGGCGCAGCAGCGCCAGGTTGGACGCGTTGAGCACGGCGATCTCGGCCAGCGCGGCGGTGGGCCTGCGGGCGCCGAAGAACAGGGCGGACCAGCCGGCGTTGAGCGCCAGGTTGAGCGCGTAGCCGCGGGCGAAGGCGGCCCGATCGGCACCGTGGCTGCGCTCCAGGGCGCGGGCCCCGGCCACCGCGATCAGCGCGTACAGCGGGGTCCACACCGCGGGGAACGCGGCCGACGGCGGCTGCCAGGACGGCTTGCGCAGGCTCCGGTACCGGTGCGATGAGGTGCTGGTGGAGGTCACGGCGGCACCCGCCGCGGCGGTCGCGGTGACGGCCGCCGCGGTCTTGACCAGGGTCGGTACTCGCATACCGCCTCAGCTACCCGGCCAGCGCCGGATCAACCCGAGCGCCCCTGAACTACCCTCGCGGCCGTGGACACCACGGAGATCGATGCCCCCGTCGTCGGCGTCACCGTCTACCCGGACCGCGCCCGGGTCACCCGTCGCGGCACCGTCCGGCTGGCCGCCGGTGAACACCGGGTACGCGTCGCGCCGCTCCCCCTCGGTCTGAGCCGCGACTCGATCCGGGTCGGCGGGCGGGGCGCGGCCACCGTGCTCGGCGTCGACGTCCGCGCCTGGCGGCAGGCCCGCAGCACCGACGCCCAGGTCGCCGGGCTGGAGCGGCGGCGTCGCGAGCTGGCCGACGAGCTGGTCGAGATCGAGGACGCGGACGGGATCGAGGACCAGCGCGGGGAGTTCCTCACCCGACTGGCCGAGCGCGCCGGCGGCACGTACGCCCGGGCCCTGGCCGCCGGCGACGCGACACCGGCCGACGTCGCGGCCTTCAGCGACTCGGTGGCCGGTCAGCTCGCCGAGTC
>NZ_CADEAU010000043.1 GCF_902825405.1 Micromonospora maritima
CGGCGCGGCGCTCGACGCGTTGCGGCCGTGGGCCGACGCCGCCGGCATCACGCTGCGCGGCAGCGTCCGGGAGAACCCGGCCGAGCACGTCGTCGACGGCGAGATCGTCGATCCGCGGGAACTGGAACTGCCCGACGTGGGCGTGCTGCCGGTCGTCGACCCGGAGAGCGGGGAGCTGCACGAGGTGCAGACCGCCGACCCGGGGCTGCGCCGCCGCTACGCCGAGGCCGCGGCCGCCCAGCGCGGGGCGATCGCCACCGAGCTGCGTGCCGCCGGCGCGGCCCACCTGCGCCTGCGTACCGACCGAGACTGGCTGCTGGACATGGTGCGTTTCGTCGCCGCGCAGCGGCACGCCCGTACCCGAGGGACGACCCGATGATCCGATTTCTGCAACCGTGGTGGCTGCTGGCCGTGCTGCCGGTGCTCGCCCTCGCCGCCGCGTACGTCTGGCGGCAGCTGCACCGCCGGCAGTACGCGCTGCGTTTCACCAACGTGGACCTGCTGCGCACGCTGGCGCCCAAGGGGCTCGGCTGGCGGCGGCACGCCGCGGCCACCGCGTTCCTGCTCTGCCTGCTGGTGCTGGCCACCGGGCTGGCCCGGCCGGCGATCGACACCCGGGAGCCGCTGGAACGGGCCACCGTGATGCTCGCCATCGACGTGTCGCTGTCCATGCAGGCCGACGACGTGGCGCCGAACCGCCTGGAGGCCGCGCAGGAGGCGGCCAAGCAGTTCGTCGGTGAGCTGCCGGAGAGCTACAACCTGGGGCTGGTGTCGTTCGCCAAGTCGGCGAACGTGCTGGTGCCGCCGACCAAGGACCGGGGCGCGGTGACCACCGCCATCGACGGGCTGGTGCTGGCCGAGGCGACCGCCACCGGCGAGGCCGTCTTCACCTGCCTGGAGGCGATCCGGTCGGTGCCGGCCGACGGCGCCGCCGGCATCCCGCCGGCGCGGATCGTGCTGCTCTCCGACGGCTACCGCACGTCGGGCCGCTCGGTCGAGGAGGCGGCCGCGGCGGCGCAGGCGGCCAACGTGCCGGTCTCGACGATCGCCTTCGGCACCGACTCGGGCCAGGTCGACATCGGCGGCCAGCTCCAGCGGGTGCCGGTGGACCGCAGCGCGTTGTCCCAACTGGCCGAGACCACCCAGGGCTTCTTCTACGAGGCCGCGTCGGTGAGCGAGCTGAAGCAGGTCTACCAGGACATGGGCAGCTCGATCGGCTACCGCACCGAGCCCCGCGAGATCACCCAGTGGTACGCGGGGATCGCGTTGCTGCTGGCGCTCTGCGCGGGCGGGCTGAGCCTGCTCTGGACGTCCCGCCTGATCTGAGCGGGAGCGGGCCCGGCGGCGGTCAGTGACCGCCGCCGGCCAGCACGAACAGGACGGCCACCCAGACGGCGGCGAGGGTGAAGCCCAGCGGGGCGGCGTAACGGCTCATGGTTGTGCTCCGTGGCGACGGTCGGCCCGGGTCGGCGGGCCGCGAGGTGGACCAGGAAAGACGCACACGAAGTCGTGACCGGGTGCTCCGCCGCGCGGCAGGGCCACCCCCGGCGCGAGGGCCGGGGAGCGGGTGCGGTGCGGGGGGCGGGAAGCGGGTCAGCCGCGTCGACCGAGCCGTGGCTCAGCGGGGCTGACGGTGGGCCCGGCCACGACTGGGAGGATCGCTATCTCGCACAGCGATCACCTCCTGCGGTCGGCGGGGCCCGGAACGCGGGCGCAGACCGGCCCGCAGACGCGATCATCGTACACCCGGGGCGGGCGGGCCGCGCGCTCGGCCGACCGGCCCGGACGGCCCCCGCCGAGCGGTGGATGGTCGCCGGCCGCGCGAGTCGCTGACCTGGTCGGGTTAGCGCTTACCTGTCGGTAACCCCTAGGCTCCGACCGACCGAGAGATCAGGAGCAGAGGGGGACCCGTGGCCCGTACCGTGCTGGTGACCGGCGGAAACCGGGGGATCGGCCTGGCCATCGCGCAGGCCTTCGCCAAGCAGGGCGACCGGGTGGCGGTGACCTACCGCGGCGGCGAGGCTCCCGAGGGGCTCTTCGGGGTGCGCTGCGACGTGACCGACGCCGACTCGATCGACGCCGCGTTCGCCGCCGTCGAGGCCGAGCTGGGGCCGGTCGAGGTGCTGGTCGCCAACGCCGGCATCACCGACGACACGCTGATCATGCGGATGTCCGACGAGCAGTTCACCCGGGTGGTGGAGACCAACCTGACCGGCTCGTTCCGGGTCGCCAAGCGGGCCTCGACCAAGATGCTCCGGGCCAAGTGGGGTCGGATGATCTTCATCTCCTCGGTGGTCGGCCTCTACGGCGGCGCCGGGCAGGTCAACTACGCCGCGAGCAAGGCCGGCCTGGTGGGCGTGGCCCGCTCGATCACCCGCGAGCTGGGCGGCCGCAACATCACCGCGAACGTGGTGGCGCCCGGCTTCATCAACACCGACATGACCGCGGCGCTGCCCGAGGAGCGCCGCACCAGTTACCGCAAGGCCATCCCGGCCGGCCGGTTCGCCGAGCCGGAGGAAGTGGCCGCCGTGGTCACCTGGCTGGCCTCGGACGCGGCCGGCTACATCTCCGGCGCCGTCATCCCGGTCGACGGCGGCCTGGGCATGGGTCACTGAGAGAGAGCACGGAGGAACTGCGCAATGTCCGGACTCCTGGCCGGTAAGCGGCTGCTGGTCACCGGCGTCATCACCGACGCCTCGATCGCCTTCTCCGTGGCGAAGCTCGCCCAGGAGAACGGTGCCCAGGTCGTGCTCACCGGCTACGGCCGGCTCTCCCTGGTGGAGCGGATCGCCAGGCGGCTGCCCGAGCCGGCGCCGGTGATCGAGGTGGACGTCACGAACGACGAGCACCTCGCCGGCCTGGCCGACCGGGTACGCGAGCACGTCGACGGCCTGGACGGGGTGGTGCACTCGATCGGCTTCGCGCCGCAGAGCTGCCTCGGCGGCGGCTTCCTCGACGCGCCCTGGGCGGACGTGGCGACCGCGTTGCAGGTCTCCACGTTCTCCTACAAGTCGCTGGCCATGGCGGCCCTGCCGCTGATGTCCTCCGGCGGCGCGGTGGTGGGCCTCACGTTCGACGCCACCAAGGCCTGGCCGGTCTACGACTGGATGGGCGTGGCCAAGGCCGGGCTGGAGTCCGCCTCCCGCTACCTGGCGCTGCACCTGGGCAAGCAGGGCATCCGCAGCAACCTGGTCGCGGCCGGCCCGCTGCGGACGATCGCGGCCAAGTCCATCCCCGGCTTCGACCAGTTCGAGGACGCCTGGACCGAGCGGGCTCCGCTGGGCTGGAACCTCACCGACCAGGAGCCGGCCGCCCGGGCCTGCCTGGCGCTGCTGTCCGACTGGTTCCCGGCCACCACCGGCGAGATCGTCCACGTCGACGGCGGCTACCACGCCATCGGCGCCTGAGGTGTAAGGAGGGGCCCCTTGTTAACGCATTCTGCATAACAAGGGGCCCCTCCTAACATCGCCCGCTCGGGCGTTACCACCATGAGCCGGGGGCGTCGCACGAGCGTCACGGCGGGCGGGGAAGAATAGGGGCCATGGCGTACGACGCGTTGGTGCTGGTCTCCTTCGGTGGCCCCGAGCGGCCCGAGGACGTGCTCCCCTTCCTCCAGAACGTCACCCGGGGTCGGGGTGTGCCGCCGGAGCGGCTGGCCGAGGTGGCCGAGCACTACCTGCACTTCGGTGGGGTGTCCCCGATCAACCAGCAGTGCCGCGACCTGCTCGCGGCGATCCGGGAGGACTTCGCCGCCAACGGCGTCGACCTGCCGGTCTACTGGGGCAACCGCAACTGGGACCCGATGCTCGCCGACACGGTGGCGCAGATGCGCGACGACGGCGTCACCCGGGCGCTGGCGTTCGTCACCAGCGCCTACGGCGGCTACTCGTCCTGCCGGCAGTACCAGGAGGACATCGCCTCGGCGCGGGCCGCGGTCGGCCCGGACGCCCCGCTGATCGAGAAGCTGCGCCAGTTCTGGGACCACCCGGGCTTCGTCGAGCCGCACGCCGACGCGGTCCGCGCCGCACTGGCCCAGCTCGACCCGGCGAAGCGGGGCAGCACCCGGCTGGTGTTCACCGCGCACTCGATCCCGGCCTCGGCGGCCGCCACCGCCGGCCCTTACGGCGGCCGGTACACCGCCCAGATGGAGGAGACCGCCCGGCTCGTGCACGCCGCCGCGGCCCCGGACCTGCAGTACGACCTGGTCTGGCAGAGCCGGTCCGGCCCGCCGCAGGTGCCGTGGCTGGAGCCGGACATCAACGACCACCTGACCAGCCTGGCCGAGCAGGGCGTGACGAGCGTGGTGGTGAGCCCGATCGGCTTCGTCTCCGACCACCTGGAGGTGGTCTGGGACCTGGACACCGAGGCGCTGGAGACGGCCAAGCAGCTCGGCCTGGACTTCGTCCGCGCCGGCACCCCGGGCACCGACCCACGCTTCGTGACCATGGTCCGCGAGCTGGTCGCGGAACGCACCGCGCCGGACGGGGAGCGGCTGCGCCGGCGGCTCGGCGAGCTGCCGGCCTGGGACAGCTGCCCGGCGCTGTGCTGCGTGCCCGCGGCGCGCCGGCCCTGAGCCCGACCACCACCGACACCCCTGGGGACGACACGATGCATGACCGCAAGCCGGTGCAGAGCTGGCTCACCGACATGGACGGCGTGCTGGTGCACGAGGGCCAGCCGGTGCCCGGCGCCCCGGAGTTCGTCCAGAAGCTGCGCGCGTCGGGAAAGCCGTTCCTGGTGCTGACGAACAACTCCATCTACACCCCGCGGGACCTGCAGGCCCGGCTGGCCCGGATGGGGCTGGACGTGCCGGAGGAGGCGATCTGGTCGTCCGCGCTGGCCACCGCGCAGTTCCTGGCCGACCAGCGGCCGGGTGGCACCGCGTACGTGATCGGTGAGGCCGGCCTGACCACGGCGCTGCACGCCGTGGGATACGTGCTCAGCGACTTCGCCCCGGACTACGTGGTGCTGGGGGAGACCCGCACCTACAGCTTCGAGGCGATAACCAAGGCGATCCGGCTGATCAACGACGGCGCCCGGTTCATCTGCACGAATCCGGATGCCACCGGCCCGTCGGTCGAGGGCGCGCTGCCGGCGGCCGGCTCGGTGGCCGCGATGATCTCCAAGGCGACCGGGGTGGACCCCTACTTCGTCGGCAAGCCCAACCCGATGATGATGCGGTCGGCGTTGAACACTATCGACGCGCACTCGGAGTCCACCGCGATGATCGGCGACCGGATGGACACCGACATCCTCTGCGGGCTGGAGGCCGGGCTGGAGACGATCCTCGTGCTCACCGGGATCAGCACCCGGACCGAGGCCGAGCGTTACCCGTACCGGCCGTCCCGGATCGTCGACTCGGTGGCCGACCTGATCGACGAGGTGTGAGGCCCGCGCCCTAGAGACGCAGCGGGGCGTTGCAGGCGGCCACCAGCGCCTGCCGGCAGGCGGTGGTCAGCGGCCGTAGCGCCGCGTCCCGCTGCTGGGCCTCGAACGTGTTCACCGCGCCGCCGGGCGCGCTCTCCCCGGCCAGGGCGAGCACCCGGTCCAACACGGCGGCGCGGGCGAACAGCCGGCGCGCCCGCGGGTCGAAGCCCGGGGGAAGGTCGGTGGTGCCGTCGGGACGGCGCAGCGCGGCGAGCGCGCCGGCCAGCTCCGGGCGCCACTGGGCGACGTCCAGCCGGGTCAGCGCCGCGGTCGTCTCGGCCAGCGCGGCAGCCAGCTCGGCCTCCGCCTCGGCCGCCCCGGGCGAGGCGAGGGACGCCTTCGGCGCGTCGGCCGGCAGCGGGTGCACCCGCCAGAGCACCGTCTCCCAGGTCATGCCCGAGCCGGAGGTGTGGGTGCGGACCTCCGGCACCAGCCCGAGCCCGCTGGCCACCACGGCCTCGCCGGCGAGCAGCGCCGCGCCGGTGAAGTCACCGGGGCCGGGCAGCCCGCGCGGGTCGCCGGGCGCGGGCAGCACCAGGCGGATCTCGTCCGGGGAGTGCCGGGCCAGGCTGGGCAGCGCCTCCCGCAGGGACACGTCGGTCCAGGTGCCGGGCGCGTCCGCGACCAGATGCTCCTCGTCGCCGGCGATGGCGTCGGCGACCTCGTCGAAGGGCACCAGGCCGGCGCGCCAGGCACGTACCCAGGCGACGAACCGGCTCGACCGGCGCGGAGCCAGCGTGGCCGCGCCCGTTGCGGGGGAGGACATGCCGAAAGGGTACGTGCTCCCCGCCGCCGCTGTCTCGGCTGCCGCTCCGGCGGCGTGACCTGCCCCCAACTACCCCCTTCGCACCGTTTCGTGTCGCCCGGTGGCGTCGCGGCCGGCGCGTCGGCGGGCGACACGCCGGGCCGGTGGTTAGCGTGATCGTCATGGCGGGGCGATACGACGGGGACGTGCTGGCGGGCGACTGGCGGCGGCGGAGGGCGATCCCGGAGGTCGACGCCGAACCCGACCTCGTGGTCGAGGACGCCGACTCCGGGTTCTGCGGCGCGGTGGTCGGCTTCGAGTCCGGCGCCGTGGTGCTGGAGGACCGGCACGGGCGGCGGCGCAACTTCCCGCTGCTGCCCGCCGCGTTCCTGCTCGACGGCCGCCCGGTCACCCTGCGCCGGCCGGCCCGCGCCCCGGTGCCGGCCGCCCGGCGGCGTACCGCCTCCGGCTCGATCGCGCTCGACGGCGTACGGGCCCAGGTCGCCAAGGCCAGCCGGATCTGGGTCGAGGGTGTGCACGACGCCGCGCTGGTGGAGCGGATCTGGGGCGACGACCTGCGGATCGAGGGCGTGGTGGTGGAACCGCTCGACGGCATCGACGAGCTGCCCGCCGAGGTGCGCGCGTTCGCGCCCGGCCCGGGGCGCCGGCTCGGCGTGCTGGTCGACCACCTGGTGCCCGGCTCGAAGGAGAGCCGGATCGTGGCGCGGGTGGACTCGCCGCACGTGCTGGTGACCGGGCACCCCTACGTCGACGTGTGGCAGGCGGTGCGGCCGGCGGCGCTGGGCATCGCGGCCTGGCCGGTGGTGCCGCCCGGCCGGCCCTGGAAGGAGGGCGTCTGCGCCGCGCTCGGGGTGGCCGAGCCGGCGGACATGTGGCGGCACATCCTGTCCCGGGTGGACAGTTTCGCCGACGTGGAGACGCCGCTCATCAACGCCATGGAACGGTTGATCGACTTCGTCACCTCGCCGTAGTGGTCGCTCTCGGGACCCGGGGGCGACCGCGTCCGGCCTGATCCCTGCGCCGGGCACGGCCGCGCCGGGTCGGTCGTGGGCCGCTCCGCGTCTCGGCTTCCCGGTGGACCGGTAGGCCGTCTCCGGGCCGCCAGGAAGTCGATGACGTCGACGGATCGTGATCGAGTCGTCCACGTCGTCAGGTCCCTGGCCCGTGTGCCGTGTGCCGTGTGCCATGCCGTCGTTCTGCCGTGCGCCCGTGTCGGGCGTGGCCCAGCTCCGGGAGGCTGGAGCCGCCGCCCGACGCAAACCCCTTGATCACCGCCCTCGGGAGGGGACGTTCGCCGATCTTGGAGTTGTGGTCGTTGACAGATCGGCCGTATCGGGGCGACGTGGGAAGCAGGGGCGGCGCCGGCGCGGGGACGGTCGGTGGGTCAGGGGGTGCGGGTCAGGATGAAGGTGGCGATGTCGAGGGCGACGGGTGTGCCGGCCTCGTCGCGGACGACGGTGAGGATCTCGCCGTGCTGGGAGCCGGCGTGGCCGCGCCAGCGGTCCGGGCCCTCCCGGGTGAAGCGCAGCGGTGCCCGTCCCGCCGGGCCGCCCACCAGGTCGCCGGCGGCGTCGACGTGGAACTCGTGCGCCAGGCCCATCCACCACCAGTGACCGGCCAGCTCGGCCGCCTCGGCGGCGGGTGGGGCGGCCGGGCGCCAGGGTGCGGGCAGCGGCGGCTCGGCGTCGAGCACGTGGGTGAGCACGTCGCGGCCGAGCCCGGAGACGTGGTGCCCGCCGCGCAGTCCGTACGAGTTGGCGAAGTCGACCACGGCGCTGCCGGTGGGCCGGTGCACGGTCAGGCCGGCGACGTAGCCGGGCATGGAGCCGCCGTGGCCCACGTACACCCGGTCGCCGACCCGGTAGAGCTCCACGCCGAGGCCGTGTCCGCCGGTCCAGGAGTCCAGGTCGCTGATGGCCACCGGCGCGCACATCTCGGTCAGGGTGGCGGGGTCGATCAGCGCCGGGTCCGGGTCGGCCAGGAACGTCGCCCAGCGAGCCAGGTCCGCGACGGTGGACCAGAGCTGCCCGGCCGGCGCCATCGCCCCGGTGTCGGTGCGTGGCTCCTCCCGCAGCGTGTCGTGCCAGGGGTGCACGACGTAGCCCGGGGCGTAGGGCTCGGTCGGGTGGTAGGTGGTGCGGCGCATGCCGAGCGGCTCCAGCAGGCGCTCCCGCACCAGGTCGGCCCACGGCGTGCCGGTGATCCGCTCCAGCGCGCCGCCGAGCAGCCCGTACGCCAGGTTCGAGTAGTGGTAGACGTGGTGCGGCGGGTGGGCGATCTTCGCCGGCGTCAGCCCGGCGAGCAGGGTGTCCAGGTCGGTGCCCTCGGTACGTTCCCACCAGTGGCCGTCCGGCTCGCGTTGCAGGCCGCTGGCGTGCCCGAGCAGTTGGCGCACGGTGAGCGTGCCGACCGGGGTGCCGGGCAGGTGCTCCTCGATCGGGTCGTCCAGCGCCAGTCGTCCGGCGTCGCGCTGCTGCATCACCAGCACCGCGGTCATGGTCTTGGTGATCGAGCCGATCCGGTACTGCATGTCGCCGTCGGGGTGGGGCTGCTCGCCGGCGACCGCCACGTGCGCCAGCGCGCCGTCGCGGACCACGCCGAGGGCGAGCGACGGGGTGTGTCCCTCCGCCTGGGCCCGGGCGACCAGCAGGTCCACCCGGCGTGCGGTCTCGGGCAGCAGGGCCATCTCGTCCTCCTCGTCGGCGGGCACTGCGCCGAGCCTAGCGATCATGACAGTTCGATGACACGTGCGTCGACGTGTCACGATTGGTCTCGTGGACGCCGTGTTCTGGATCGTGCTGGGTGTGGTGCTGGCGGTCGCCGAGATCTTCACGACGACGCTGTTCCTGATCATGTTCGGGGTCGGGGCGTTCGCCGCCGCCGGCGCGGCGGCGCTGGGTGCCCCGGTGGCGTTCCAGGCGGTGGTCTTCGCCGTGGTCTCGGCGCTGTCGCTGGCGCTGGTGCGGCCGGTGATCCGGCGTAACGCCCGGTCGGCGCTGGAGACCGGCGAGCAGCCGTTCGGCGTCGAGGCGATCGAGGGGTCGAGCGCGGTGGTCCTGGAGCCGGTGGACGCCGACCACGGAATGGTCAAGATCGACGGTGAGCTGTGGACGGCCCGGTCGTACGACGCGACGCGACGCTACGCGCCGGGTGAGCGGGTGCAGGTGATAAAGGTCCGGGGTGCGACCGCCCTGGTCTGGCAGGACGACATTTCCGCCCCGGGCGAGCTGCCCGACGCGAGAGGGTGAACCAGATGGAGTTTGCAGCGATCCTGTTGATCGCCGTGGCGTTGATCGTGGTGGTGACGCTGGCCAAGGCGGTGCGGATCGTGCCGCAGCAGCGTCAGGACGTGGTGGAGCGGCTCGGCAAGTACAAGCGCACGCTGAACCCGGGCCTCAACCTGCTGGTGCCGTTCGTGGACGCGGTGCGCACCAAGGTCGACCTGCGCGAGCAGGTGGTCAGCTTCCCGCCCCAGCCGGTGATCACCTCGGACAACCTGGTCGTCTCTATCGACACCGTCCTCTACTTCAAGGTGGTCGACTCGGTCCGGGCCACCTACGAGATCTCCAACTTCCTCCAGGCGATCGAGCAGCTCACCGTCACCACGCTGCGGAACGTGATCGGCTCGCTGGACCTGGAGCGCGCGCTGACCAGCCGGGAGGAGATCAACCGGCACCTGTCCGGCGTGCTGGACGAGACCACCGGCCGCTGGGGCATCAAGGTGACCCGGGTCGAGATCAAGGCGATCGAGCCGCCGCCGAGCATCCGCGACTCGATGGAGAAGCAGATGCGCGCCGAGCGGGACCGCCGCGCCGCGATCCTCAACGCCGAGGGGCACAAGCAGTCGCAGATCCTCACCGCCGAGGGTGAGAAGCAGGCCGCGGTGCTGCGCGCCGACGGCGACCGGCAGGCCCGGATCCTCCAGGCCGAGGGTCAGGCCAAGGCCATCCGTACCGTCTTCGACGCGATCCACACCGCCAACCCGAGCCAGAAGGTGCTGGCCTACCAGTACCTCCAGGCGCTGCCGCAGATCGCCAACGGCACCGCCAACAAGGTCTGGATCGTCCCGACCGAGCTGACCAAGGCCCTGGAGGGCATGGGCGGCGCGCTGGGCGGTCTGGCCAACATGGTCGGCGACGCGCCGGCGCCGGGCGCCAGCCAGAGCGCCGGCGAGGTCGAGCGGGAGGCCGCCGAGGCCGCCCAGGCCGCGGCCGTCGCGGCCCAGGAGATCCACGACGAGGTACGCGTCGCGGAGGCGCAGGCCACCGGCGGCAACGCCCCCCAGGGCCTGCCGGCCCCGGAGCCGGTCTCCCCGGCCAGCCTGCTCAACGACCCGTCGGACCAGCGCGAGCGGGGCTGACCGGCAAATCCGAGAATCACTCATACGGCGCTCCGGCGCCTGCCACCATCGGTGCAGAGGACGGATGGTGACCAGGCCCGGAGCGCCGTTTGCGTGTCCCGGGCGGCCCGTGTCGCGAGCGAGGTGACGCATGAAGGAACCGGCGAACCGGCTCTTCTCCCGGACCCCGGTCCCCGGCGCGCACGACCCCGGCGGACCGCTCGGCTCCCGGCGTACCGGGGGTGGGTTCGGGGTCCTGCCGTTCGTCTCCGAGCCGGGGCGGGGCGCGCCGGCCACGGACGCGAGCTGGGCCTGGTCGGTACGCCGGTTCGCCCGCGCCGCGGTCTGGCTGCTGCCCGCGTACGCGGTCCTCTACGGCGTGGTGGCGATGGCCAGCGACGGCGGGGTGGGCAACGACCCGTACCCGGCCGACGGGCAGCCGCTCTACCTGGTGGGCTGGGTGGCGTCGGTCTGGCTGGGGCTGCTCGCGCTGCTCGCGCTCACCGGCCTGCTCGCCGCCACCCGCTGCCGCCGGATCGCGCTGGCCGGGTTGCTGGCCAGCATCGGCGGGATGGTGCTGATGCTGCCGTTCGCCGGGCTGGCCGAGCAGACGCCGGTGTTCGGGCTGACCGCGCGCGGCATCGTGCTGTTCGGGGCGACCTGCTACAGCGTGGGGTGGTTCCTCACCGGTTGGTCGGTGGCCCGCTCCGGGATGTTCTCCTACGGCGACGGCACCATGCTGATGATCGCCGCGCCGTTGCTCGGCCTGGGCGGGGCGCTGATCGGCTCGCTCCAGACGTTCGGGGCGATCTTCGTGCTGGTCGCCGGCATCGGCATCGGCTACCGCTCGGGCCGGCTCGTCCCGGAGACCATCGCCCGGGACGCGGCCACGGCAAGCGTCGCCGCCGCCCCGGCCGCGCCCTCGTCACCGGACGGCCCACTTGCCGCCGGATGACCGTTTCCCGGGATCCGGCGGAAGCTGAACGGTCGCCGTGAGGTAACTGACAGTTGCCTGGCGAAGTGGCCGGTAGGTGGCTTTCGCGGCAATCCTGGAGTCCATGCCGTCTCCCCGGGCGCCGCTGTCGCGGCTCTTCACCGTGCTGCTCGCCGGCGTCCTCGCCGGGCTCGTCCTCGCGCTGGCCGCGCTTCCCACCGGCCTGCTCGGCGGGCTCGTCGCCAAGGCGAGCCTCGGGGCGTACGAGGAGCTGCCCGACGCGCTGCGCACCCCCGTCCAGCCGCAGCGCTCCTACCTCTACGCCAACGACGGCAAGACCCTGATCACCACGTTCTACGACGTGAACCGCACCGACGTGCCACTGGCCGAGATCGCCCCGGTGATGCGGCAGGCGATCATCGCGGCCGAGGACCGGCGGTTCTACTCCCACGGCGGCGCGGACCTGCGCGGCATCGCCCGCGCGCTGGTGGCGAACGTCTCCGGCGGCGGCACCGAGCAGGGCGGCTCCACGCTGACCATGCAGTACGTGCGCAACGTGCTCAAGACCGACCCGACCCGCACCGCCGAGGAGCGGCAGGCCGCCACCGAGCAGACCGTCGGGCGCAAGCTCCAGGAGATCCGGTACGCGAACGCGCTGGAGCAGTCGCTGTCCAAGGACGAGATCCTCAACCGCTACCTGAACATCGCCTACTTCGGCTCCGGCGCCTACGGGGTGGCCGCCGCCGCCCAGCGCTACTTCGGCAAGGCCCCGGCCGACCTGACCCTGGGTGAGGCGGCGCTGCTGGCCGGCCTGGTCCAGTCGCCGGACGCGTACAGCCCGATCGACGGCGACAAGGACCAGGCGACGGCCCGGCGGGCGTACGTGCTGGACTCGATGGCCGAGACCGGCGCGATCACCGCGCAGCAGGCGGCGGCGGCCAAGGCCGAGCCGCTCACGCTGCGCCCGACCGCCCAGCCCAACGGGTGCACCGCGACCGCCCAGGGCCGCGACGGCTGGGGCTTCTTCTGCGACTACCTGCGCCAGTGGTGGCTCACCCAGCCGGCGTTCGGCAACACCCCGGAGGAGCGGGAGCAGGCGCTGCGGCGCGGCGGCTACCGGGTGACCACCACGCTCGACCCGAAGGTCCAGCAGACCGCGCAGCAGCAGGCCACCAAGGTCTACGGGTACGACGACAAGCGCGCGCTGCCGATCGCGGCGGTCGAGCCGGGCACCGGCCGGGTGCTCGCGATGGCGGTCAACCGGCACTACAGCCTGGCCGACAACCCGGGCGGGCAGGCCAACCACCCGAACACGGTCAACCCGCTGATCTCCGGCGGTGCCAGCGTCGACGGCTACCAGGCCGGCTCGACGTTCAAGCTGTTCACCATGCTGGCCGCGCTGGAGGCCGGCAAGCCGCTGGCCACCGGCTTCGACGCCCCGAGCAAGCTGCCCACCCGGTACGCCTCCGACGACGAGGGCAACTGCGACGGCAGGTGGTGCCCGGCCAACGCCAACCCGGAGTGGATGGACGGCTACCGGATGATGTGGGACGGCTTCGGCCGCTCCGTCAACACGTACTTCGTCTGGCTGGCCGAGCAGGTCGGTGAGGACAAGGTGGTGGAGATGGCGCAGCGTCTCGGCATCACCTTCCGGGCCGACTCCGACGCCGCGTTCGCGCGTGACGACGCCGCCGACTGGGGCGCGTTCACGCTCGGCGTGGCCGCCACCACCCCGCTGGACCTGGCCAACGCGTACGCGACGGTGGCCGCCGAGGGCACGTACTGCTCTCCGCTGCCGGTGGTCTCGGTGACCGCCCCGGACGGCGGGAAGGTCGACGTGGGGCAGCCGAACTGCAAGAAGGTGCTGGAGCCCGACGTGGCCCGGGCCGCCACCGACGCGGCCCGCTGCCCGGTGGGCCAGCAGTCGGCGTACGGGCAGTGCAACGGCGGCACCGCCACCGGTGTGGACCGGATCGTGGACCGTCCGGTGGCCGGCAAGACGGGCAGCTCGGAGCGGAACGCCACCGAGACGTTCGTCGGGTTCACCCCGCAGGTCGCCGTCGCGGGCATCGCGGCCAACCCGGACGACTCCACCGACCTGGTCGGCTCCGCCGTGCAGGCGAAGGTGATCGACGCGGTGGCCCGGACCATCAAGGCGGCCGTCGCCGGCAAGCCGGTGCGCGACTTCACCGCGCCCAGCCGGGAGCTGGCCGGCGACCCGCAGCGCCCGCAGCCGCGCGAGGAACCCCAGCGGCCCACGCCGCGCGACGAGAACCGGAACCTCCCCTCGGACCTGCTCCGCTGGCTCCAGGGCCGCGGCTAGGCGCAAGGCGGGGCCCCTGTTGACGCCTCCGGTGTAGGCGGGGCCCCGCTCAACACCGCACCGCCGCGTCCAGGGCGGCGGCCACCTCGTCGGGCGAGCGGTCTCCGTCGAGCACCACGAACGTGTCGAAGTCGGGCAGCGCCCGGTAGGCGGCGTCCAACGCCCGCAGGTGCGCCAGCTCCTCGGTGTCGATGCCCCGGGCGGTCACCCGGCGCTGGGCCACCTCCGGCGCGGTGGCCAGGAAGCACACCACGGTCGGGCGGGGGAGGACCGCGTACGCGGCCCACACCGCCCGCCGCCCCCGGTCGCCCCGGGCCGTCATGATCACGTCCTGGCACCAGGTCCACCGGTCCAGCACCGCCACGCGTCCGGTCAGGCGGGCCACCGCCACGGTCCGGACCATGGCCAGCGCGCGCACGGTCGCCTCCAGCGCCGGATAGGCGGTCCGGCCGAACAGCGCCACGCCGTCCTTGCGGCCGAGCGCCCGCGCCAGCCGGTTCCACAGCGGCCGACCGCCGGCGTTCTCGAAGTACCGCGCCGGCACGCCCCGCCCGCGCAGCCGCGCGACGAGCGCCTTCGCCTGGGTCGTCTTGCCGGAGCCGTCGACACCGACCAGCGCGATCATCACGGGGCCTGTCACGCACCCGGAGGCTAGTCGTTCCGGAAGAAATCCGCGCCGGGGTGTCGGATCCGTCGCGGCGGCTCCGACCCACCGGTGAGCGCGCCCGTCGGGGCGTACCGGTACGCGGAGGAACACACCATGGGCAAGGTCATCTACTGGGTGCACCAGTCGGTCGACGGCTTCATCGAGGGGCCGAACGGCGAGTTCGACTGGCCGGAGATGGGGGAGGAGCTGTCCGCGTACTCCCAGGAGCTGTCCGAGCGGGCCGGCGCCTTCGTCTACGGGCGGCGGGTGTGGGAGATGATGTCCTTCTACTGGCCCCGCGTCGAGTCGATGTCCGACCACCCGCACGACCTGGCGTTCGCGCCGATCTGGCGGCGTACCCCGAAGGTGGTCGTCTCCCGCACGCTCGCCGAGGCCGACCACGGTGCCCGGGTGATCGGCGGCGGCGACCTGGCCGCGGAGGTGGCCGAGGTGCGCGACCAGCTCGACGGGGACCTGCTGCTCACCGGCGGCACCGGCGCGGCGACCGCGCTGGCCGCGCTCGGGCTGGTCGACGAGTTCCAGGTGGTGGTGCACCCGGTGCTGCTCGGCGGCGGACGGCAGGTGCTCCCGGACCTGGTCCGGCAGGACCTGCGGCTGGCCGGCACGCGCGGTTTCGACGGCCGGTCGGTGCTGCTGCGCTACACGCGGGCGTGACGGTCAGCGGCCGCGGCGGCGGGGCCGGTAGGTGGCGAGGGCGGCGGGCACGCCGCGGCGCAGGATGCCGGCCCGGTCGCTGTCCCCGCGCAGCACCGCGGCGGCCGTCTTGCGGGCCTGCTCGGCGGTGAAGTGCGGCGGCAGCATCAGTTCCGCCGGGTCGACCACCGCGTTGATCACGGTCGGCCGGTCGGCGCGCAGCACCCGCTGCCACAGGTCGGGCACCCGGTCCGGGGAGTCGACCAGCTCGCCGCCGAGCCCGAGCACCTCGGCCCACCTGTGGTACGCCACGTCCGGCAGGTCCTGGCTGTCGGGGAACATCGGGGTGCCCTCGCTCGACCGCTGCTCCCAACTGACGAACGCCAGGTCCCGGTTGTTGAGCACCAGCACCACGAACCGGGGGTCGGCCCACTCCCGCCAGTACTTCGCCACCGTGATCAGCTCGTTGACGCCGTTCATCTGCATCGCCCCGTCGCCGACCAGCGCGATCACCGGGCGGTCCGGGTGGGCGAACTTGGCCGCCAGCGCGTACGGCATGCCGCCGCCCATCGACAGCAGCGTGCCGGAGAGGCTGGCCAGCATGCCCGGACGGACCCGCAGGTGCCGGGCGTACCAGGCGGTGGCGGTCCCGCAGTCGACGGCGAGCATGGCGTCGTCGGGCAGCGCGTCGTCGAGCGTGGCGAACAGCAGCTGCGGGTTGAGCGGTTCGGCCGACTGCTCGGCCAGCTCCCGCTGCGCCGCCCGCCACTTGCCGGTGGCGTCGGCGATGGTGGCGCGCCAGGCGGTCGGCGCCGGGCCCGGGCCCAGCTCGTCCAGCAGCGCGCGCAGCGTCGCGCCGGCGTCGCCGGTCAGGTTGACCTCGGTGGGGTAGCGCAGCCCCATCCGGCTGCCGTCCCGGTCGATCTGGACCGCCCGGGCCTGCCCCTGCGGCGGATAGAACTCCGAGTAGGGCATCTGGCTGCCCACGATCAGCAGCCTGTCGCACTCCTGCATGAGCTGCCAGCTCGGGCGGGTGCCGAGCAGGCCGATGGCCCCGGTGACCCAGGGCTGCCGGTGGTCGACGGCGGTGAAGCCGAGCAGCGCGGTGGCCACTGCGGCGCCGAGCCGGTCGGCGGTCCGGCGTACCTCGTCCTCGGCGCCGAGCGCGCCCTGGCCGACAAGCATCGCCACCCGCTCGCCGCCGCGCAGCACCTCGGCCGCCCGGCGTACGTCGTCCACCGGCGGCACGGTCGGCGGGCTGCTCGGCACGGCGCTGGTGTGGTAGTAGCCGTGCGTGTGCGGCGGCTCCGGCACCGCCGGCAGGTCCTGCACGTCGGAGGGGAGGACCAGGGCGGTCACGGTACGCCGGGCCAGCGCCGTCCGGCAGGCACGGTCCACCAGATGCCGGGCCTGGGACGGGTCGTCGAGCTGGGCCAGGAACGCCGACGCCACGTCCTTGTAGAGCGCGAGCAGGTCCACCTCCTGGTAGTAGCCGCCGCCCTCGGCGGGCAGCGCGGTGTGTCCGAGCAGCGCCACCACCGGCTGGTGGTCGAGCTTGGCGTCGTAGAGGCCGTTGAGCGCGTGGATCGCGCCCGGGCCGCTGGTCACCACCACGCAGCCGAGCGGGCCGCCGCCGTACTTGACGTGCGCGCCGGCCGCGAAGCCGGCGGTCTCCTCGTGCCGGACCTGGATGAACCGGGCGTGGTCCGCGGCGCGTTGCAGGGCCGAGGTCATTCCGTTGATCCCGTCGCCCGGGTAGCCGTAGTAGCGGTGCACGCCCCACTCGGCGAGGCGGGCCACCAGGTAGTCGGCGACCGTGGCGTCGCGGGGCAGTCGGCCGTCCCCGGTGTGGTCCGCGCCCATCGTGGTGGTCCCTTCGTCGCTGTCCGCCTTTCCGGCTCCCTTCCCCGCCTCGCACGGGGGAAACCGGCCCGCGCCGGGGCGGCCGGGCGGGCCGGGGCAGAATCGTCGGGTGCCCGTCCACGAGATCACCGACCCCGACGACGACCGGATCGCCGACTACCGCGCGCTGACCGACGTGGAGCTGCGGACCCGCTGGGAGCCCCCGCACGGGTTGTTCATCGCCGAGGGCGAGCTGGTGCTGCGGCGGGCGCTGCGGGCCGGCTACCCGGCCCGGTCGTACCTGGTCGACGCGAAACGGGTGGACCAGCTCGCCGACCTGGACACCGGGGACGCGCCCGTGTACGCGGCGACGCCGGACGTGCTCCAGCGGGCCACCGGCTTCCACGTGCACCGGGGCGTGCTGGCCTCGTTCCACCGCCGGCCGCTGCCCTCGGTCGAGGAGGTGCTGGCCGCCGCCCGGCGGGTGGTGGTGCTGGAGGACGTCAACAACCACACCAACCTCGGTGCGATCTTCCGGGGGGCGGCCGCGCTCGGCGTCGACGCGGTGCTGCTGTCGCCGACCTGCGCCGACCCGCTCTACCGGCGCAGCGTACGGGTGAGCATGGGCGAGGTGTTCGCGGTGCCGTACGCGAAGCTGGAGCGCTGGCCGGCCGGCCTGGACCAGGTGCGGGCGGCGGGCTTCACGGTGCTCGCCATGACGCCGGCGCCGGACGCGGTGCCGATCCAGCGGCTGACCCCGGCCCAGCGGGAGCGGGCCGCGTTGCTGCTCGGGGCCGAGGGGCCGGGCCTGACCGAGGCGGCGCAGTCGGCAAGCGACGTCCGGGTGGTGCTGCCGATGCGGCGCGGGGTGGACTCGTTGAACGTGGCCGCCGCGGCGGCGGTGGCGTTCTGGGAGTTGGGCCGCGACGACCCGCTCTGACGATCGGCTTGCATGACCATGCGCCTTGACGCATAATCTTTCCTGTGTCCAAGGTTCTCACCTCCCTGCCCATCGGTGAACGCGTCGGCATCGCCTTCTCCGGCGGCCTCGACACCTCCGTCGCGGTCGCGTGGATGCGCGACAAGGGTGCCGTGCCCTGCGCCTACACCGCCGACATCGGCCAGTACGACGAGCCCGACATCGCCTCGGTGCCCGGCCGCGCGCTCAGCTACGGCGCCGAGGTCGCCCGGCTGGTCGACTGTCGTGCCGCCCTGGTCGAGGAGGGACTCGCGGCGCTGACCTGCGGCGCCTTCCACATCCGCTCGGGCGGGCGGGCCTACTTCAACACCACCCCGCTGGGCCGGGCCGTGACCGGCACCCTGCTGGTACGGGCGATGATCTCCGACGACGTCCAGATCTGGGGCGACGGCTCCACCTTCAAGGGCAACGACATCGAGCGGTTCTACCGCTACGGCCTGCTGGCCAACCCGCAGCTGCGCATCTACAAGCCGTGGCTGGACACCGACTTCGTCACCGAGCTGGGCGGGCGCACGGAGATGTCCGAGTGGCTGCTCGCCCACGACCTGCCCTACCGGGACAGCACCGAGAAGGCCTACTCCACCGACGCCAACATCTGGGGCGCCACCCACGAGGCGAAGACGCTCGAACACCTCGACACCGGCATCGAGACGGTCAGCCCGATCATGGGCGTCCGGTTCTGGGACCCGTCCGTCGAGATCCCCACCGAGGACGTCACGATCGGCTTCGACCAGGGTCGCCCGGTGACCATCAACGGCAAGGAGTTCGGCAGCGCGGTCGACCTGGTGCTGGAGGCCAACGCCATCGGCGGCCGGCACGGCCTCGGCATGTCCGACCAGATCGAGAACCGGATCATCGAGGCCAAGAGCCGGGGCATCTACGAGGCCCCCGGCATGGCGCTGCTGCACGCCGCGTACGAGCGGCTGGTCAACGCCATCCACAACGAGGACACGCTGGCCAACTACCACACCGAGGGCCGTCGCCTCGGCCGGCTGATGTACGAGGGACGCTGGTTGGACCCGCAGGCGCTGATGCTGCGCGAGTCGTTGCAGCGCTGGGTCGGCACGGCGGTCACCGGCGAGGTGACGCTGCGGCTGCGCCGGGGCGAGGACTACTCGATCCTGGACACCACCGGCCCGGCGTTCAGCTACCACCCGGACAAGCTGTCCATGGAACGCACCGAGGACTCGGCCTTCGGGCCGGCGGACCGGATCGGTCAGCTCACCATGCGCAACCTGGACATCGCCGACTCGCGCGCGAAGCTGGAGCAGTACGCCTCCCTCGGCATGGTCGGCGGCGCGGCCCCGCAGCGGATGGTCGGCGCCGCCCAGGCCGCCTCGACCGGCCTGATCGGCGCGATGCCCGAGGGCGGGGCGGAGGCCATCGCCTCCCGGGGCGTCCCCTCCGCCGAGGACGCGGCGCTCGACCGCGCCGCGATGGAGTTCGGCGTCGACTGAACGAGGCGCGGTGCGTCGAGAGGCGGCCCGGCTCCCCCGGGCGGGCCTTCGGCAGCGGCGGTGACGCAGGGTAGCGTGTCGCCCGTGTTCCCTACCGTGCGTGAGGTGCTCGCCCTGGTGCCGGTGCGCCACGGCGCGCCCCGGCTGGTCGCCGGGGACACCGGCCTGGACCGCCCGGTGCGGTGGGTGCACGTGGCCGAGGTGCCGGACATCGCCACCCTGCTCGGCGGCGGGGAACTGGTGCTCACCACGGGCATCGGGTTGCCCGCCGACGACGCCGGGCTGCGCGCGTTCATCGGTGACCTGGCCGACGTGGGGGTCTCCGGTCTGGTCGTCGAGTTGGGCCGCCGCTACGTCAGCGGGGTGCCGCGGGTGATGGCCGCCGCCGCCGAACGGCGCGGACTGCCCCTGGTGGAGCTGCGTCGGGCCACCCCGTTCGTGCGGATCACCGAGGCGGTGCACGCGCTGATCGTGGACGCCCAGCTCACCGAGCTGCGTGCCACCGAGGAGATCCACCAGCGGTTCACCGAACTGTCCGTGGAGGGCGCCGAACCGACCGAGGTGCTCCGCCAGGCCGCCGAGCTGTCCGGCTGCCCGGTCGTGCTGGAGAACCTGTCCCGGCAGGTGCTCGCGTACGACCCGGCGGGGGAGAGCGCGGAGCTGCTGCTGGACGGTTGGGAGCAGCACTCCCGGCAGATCCGCCCGGCCGGGCGGACCGCGTACGACCCGGACAGCGGATGGCTGGTCACCACCGTCGGCGCACGCGGTCAGGACTGGGGGCGGCTGCTGCTGCGCTGGCCGGCGGCCGAGGCGACCCCGCCCACCCGGCTCACCATCCTGATCGAGCGGGCCGCCTCCACGCTGGCCCTGGGCCGGCTGATCAGGCGCGACGCCGAAGGGCTGGAACGGCAGATCCACCGCACGCTGCTGACCGCGCTGATCGACCACTCCCGCCCGGTGGACGAGGTGGCCCTGCGCGCCAAGGCGCTCGGCGTCACCCTGGACCGGCGGCACCTGGTCGGCGTGGTGGTCCGGCACCGCGCCGACGACCCGGTCGGCGACCTCACCGACGACGAGTCCGGCGCGGCCCGTCCGGGGTCGCGCCGGGAGCCGGAGTCCCTCGGCCCCGAGGCCGGGCCGGCGCGGTTGCGCGACCTGGCCGAGGCGGTCGGCCAGGCCCTGCGGGAGGCCCGGCTCACGGCGCTGACCAGCGCCGTCGACGACCACGCGGTGGGGGCGCTGCTGGCGTTGCCCGACCCGGCCGACGAGGAGAGGGCACTCGCCGCGTTCGCCGCGGCGTTGCGCCGGGTA